>PABS01000030.1 GCA_002699325.1 Ponticaulis sp.
CGTTCTTCGCCACGATGAATGAGACCGCGAAGAAATGTACCAGTCGTCAGAACAACGGCGCCCGCGCGAATCTGTTCACCCGTCTGGCAGACGACGCCCGCAACCCTGCCATCTTCCACGATCAGGTCGTCAACACCATCTTCAATGACCGTCAGGTTTTCGGTCGCGGCAATCTCGCGCTGCATGGCTTCGCGATAGAGCTTCCGATCGGCTTGCGATCGAGGACCCTGAACGGCCGGCCCCTTGGATCGGTTAAGAAGCCTGTATTGAATTCCAGCCTGATCAGCAACGCGCGCCATCACGCCATCGAGCGCATCAATCTCGCGAACAAGATGGCCTTTTCCCAAGCCACCAATGGCCGGATTGCACGACATTTCTCCGATCTTGTCGGCCTTGTAAGTGACGAGCGCTGTTCTGGCGCCCAGGCGCGCCGCCGCGCAGGCCGCCTCAGTTCCGGCATGACCCCCGCCCACAACAATGACATCAAACTCGCTCAAAGCGCACTCCAGGTCGTCTATTGTTTCACGTGAAACACTATTTCCCGACACAAAAGCCCGCAAAGACCTCGCCGAGAATATCTTCAACATCAACGCGACCTAAAATCTGGTCCAGCGCTGATCGAGCGATAGATAACTCAAATTCGGCGAGATCAACATCCCCTGATTCAATAAGAAGGGTCAGCGACTGAGAAATTGCTTCGAGCGCAGTAGACAGATTTTTCTGATGTCGAAGCCGCACAACAACCGGAGCCTCGCTCTCGGATGTCATGTCGGCGACTCGCTCAGTCAAAATTGACGCAAGTCTGTCCATTCCCTCTCCGGTCGCGACGGAAATCCTGAGATCGTAGTCGGCGCGGATTGGTGTGTTCACACGGTCTGACTGTGATCCAATCCATAGATCATTGTCTTTCAGCTCTACCGGACGCACTGAATCTGAACCGGCATCCAAACGCGACAGATAAAGCCTTAAGTCTGCATTCTCAGCCCACTGAATCGCCCGTCGGACACCTTCAGCTTCGATTGGGTCATCTGAATCCCGAAGGCCGGCCGTGTCCGCAATTGTGACAGGGACACCAGAAATCAGGATTTGCGATTCAACAATATCTCTTGTTGTGCCAGGGATATCAGAAACAATGGCGGCCTCCCGCGCCAATAGCGCGTTTATGAGGGATGACTTTCCGGCATTGGGCTTTCCCAAAATCGCCAACCGAACACCGTCTCTGACGCGAGCAGCTTTCTTCGAGTTCTTCAGGCTCGTCTCAAACTCTGTCTTGAGACCCTCAAGCAGACGAACGGCTGGAAGATGAACATCTTCCGAAACATCCCCCTCGTCAGAGAAATCGATCGTTGCCGCCAGCAGCGCCGAGGCTTCAAGAAGAACACGACGCCAACCCGAAATCGTTTCCGATGCGTCACCGGCAAGAAACTTCGCCGCCTGTTTCAGTTGCGCCTCTGAATCGGAATCGATCAGATCTGCGATAGCTTCGGCCTGAAGAAGATCAAGTTTGTTATTCTCGAAGGCGCGGCGCGAAAATTCCCCCGCTTCTGCAAGTCTCACATCAGATGTCTGAGTGGCCAATTGAAGTATTTTCGACACAACCGCCATGCTCCCATGACAGTGCAGTTCTACGACATCTTCACCGGTAAAACTTTCAGGTCCCGAGAAACGAACGAGAAGCACTTGGTCCACACGGAAGCCATCCTCATCCACCACCCAACGCACAACCGCCTCCCGTGGTGGCGGGAGGCGTTTTGCTGTCAGATCAATGGCGCTTTGAAAGGCTTTCGGACCACTAATTCGGATCACGGCGACCCCGGCACGGCCCTGGCCAGATGACAGAGCGATGATGGTGTCAGAGTTGAATTCGGTCATCGCTGAGCATCAGGAGTGTTTCACGTGAAACAGTCTGTTAGTTGTTCATGGACTGGAAGAACTCGTCATTATCCTTAGTCTGACGCAATTTATCGAGCAGGAAGTCGATTGCGTCTGCCGTCCCCATTGGGTTGAGGATGCGGCGAAGAACATAGACTTTCGATAGGTGCTCTTTTGGCGTGATGAGTTCTTCTTTCCGTGTGCCGGATTTGAGAATATCGATCGCCGGGAAGACACGCTTGTCGGAAACTTTCCGATCAAGCACGATCTCGGAGTTACCTGTACCTTTGAATTCCTCAAAGATGACTTCATCCATACGCGATCCGGTTTCGATCAGCGCTGTGGCGATAATGGTGAGAGATCCGCCCTGCTCCAGGTTCCGCGCCGCACCGAAGAAGCGTTTTGGACGCTGAAGCGCATTGGCATCGACACCACCCGTAAGGACTTTACCAGAGGATGGAACAGTCGTGTTATAGGCGCGACCCAGACGCGTAATCGAGTCAAGCAAGATCACGACATCTCGGCCATGTTCAGCAAGACGTTTAGCCTTCTCAATGACCATTTCTGCAACCTGAACGTGACGCTGTGCCGGTTCATCGAATGTCGAGGAAACGACTTCGCCTTTGACCGAGCGCTTCATGTCCGTGACTTCCTCAGGACGTTCGTCGATCAGCAAAACGATCAGATAGCATTCGGGGTGATTAGCCTCGATGCTCGCAGCGATATTTTGAAGGAGAACCGTTTTACCCGTCCGCGGCGGCGCAACGATCAGAGCCCGCTGGCCTTTACCAATCGGCGCGACGATATCAATCACGCGGCCTGAACGATCCTTCTTTGTGGGATCGTTTGGCGACATATGGAGACGCTCTTCCGGATAGAGCGGCGTCAAATTGTCGAAATGGATCTTATGCTTGGCTTTTTCGTGGTCCTCAAAGTTGATCTTTGAAGCCTTCACGAGCGCAAAATATCGCTCACCATCTCGAGGCGAACGGATCTCGCCTTCGATGGTATCACCTGTGCGCAGACCGTATTTTTTGATCAGCGATGGGCTGACGTAAATATCGTCCGGTCCTGGGAGATAATTCGACTCTGGAGACCGGAGAAATCCGAAACCGTCTGAAAGGACTTCCATCACGCCGGCACCGACGATTTCAGTGCCTTTGTCAGCAAGTTGTTTGAGAATTGCGAACAACATGTCCTGTGTTCGCAGAGAAGAGGCGTTTTCGACTTCAAGTTCTTCAGCGAATGCGAGAAGTTCGGTTGGCTTTTTNGCCTTGAGGTCGCGTAAAGCAACCTGCTGGATGTCAGCTATCTGTTCAGTCATGGACTCAATGCTATCGGATAGATCTACCGGGGACCCGGCGTCAGGAGATGGGGCTTTTGAGGTGGGAATCTCACGCCAGCGAACGCGGCTTCCCTTCAAAGACATTAAATCCCGAGCGCGTCAAGAGTTCCTTGGCCGTTGGTGTCAGAACGGCTCTACAACCACGGCAATAATTGCGACAATCGCCAGGATAAAGGGCACTTCATTCAACATTCGAAGTGCCTTCGAACTCGGCGCTTTTTCGGTCCCAATTTTGCGGTTCATACCGATTAGCATGCCGTGGATTGCCGAAATACCGACGACCATCAAAATCTTAAGCCAGAACCAGATCTGAGTATGAATGTAATCCCATTGCAGAGCGGCCAGGGTAATCCCGAAAATCCAGACAAGGATCATGCTTGGCGTCAGGATAATCTTTCGAAGGCGATCAATTGCTTTCTGCATCATCAGATCGGTTTCGCCACCGGGTGTGGCTTCGACCCGATANACCATGAGCCGCGGCAGCATCAGCATTCCCGCCATCCATGCAATCACGAAGATGATGTGTATGGCTTTGACCCATAAAAGCAGCATGATCTCTGATCCTTAGCCCATCGCCTGAATGTGAGCCATGAGTTGCTCCACATGCTCTGGCGGCACATGAGGGTTTATACCGTGTCCAAGGTTGAAGACCAGCGGTCGATTGTCGGCCCTGTAGGCNTCAATGATTTCGGTTGTGCGATCCAGCATTTGCTGTCCACCTGCCTGAAGCGACAAAGGATCAAGCTGGCCCTGAACCGGGAAGCCCTTCGGAAGACTTTCATTAACAAATTCAGGTACTTGACCAGTGTCCAGCCCAACTGCNTTCACACCCGTTCCCGCTGCATAAGCCGGAAGCATGGCNCCCGAGCCACGCGCAAAACCGATAATCGGTACCGTAACCCCATCAGCCCGCAGTTTTTCAACGATCTTTCGGGTCGGGTCGGTCACGATCCATGGGAACACGTTACTCGGCAGGTTTTCAGCCCAGGAGTCGAACAGCATGAGCGCATCCACGCCAGCATCCACCTGCGCCTTCAGATACTCCACTGTCGCATCAGTGATGATATCCAGCACAAATTTCAGGTCCTCAGGACGCGTATAAGCCCAAAGCTTTGGTTTGGACTTGTCGGTCCCTCCCCTGCCCTCAATCGCATAGACAGCGACAGTCCAGGGGGNACCGGCAAAGCCAATNAGCGGAAATCCCTTGGGCAGCTTCTCTTTGAGACGAGAAACGGTCTCCATGACCGGCGAGAGGCGATCCTGCACCTTATTGGCTGAGACTTTCTCGAGGTCCGACGCTTTTTCCAGCGGTTCGAGCACCGGGCCTTCACCAGTTTCAAAACGAAGCCCGCGATCCATCGCATCCAGAATAAGCAGAATATCAGCAAACAGGATGGCTGCATCAAACGGATAGCGGCGAAGCGGCTGGAGTGTCGCCTCNACAGACAAAGATGGCGTGTAACAGAAATCCAGAAAACCCTTCGCCCGTGCCCGGATCTCCCGATACTCCGGCAGATAGCGTCCAGCCTGTCTCATAAGCCAGACCGGAGGTCTTTTCGACGTTTCACCCTTCAGGGTCTTTATGAAGAGAGAGTCTTCTGCGCCCGCCATGTCCCTTACCCTTATATATGAATCTATTTATTTACTATTTCTTAACCGGTTAGGTAGGTTAACAAACTCTTAACCAGAGACTTTTCCTGCGGTTTTCATATGGTTCATCACATATGATCCACAGATCGAACAGGGGATCGTCTAAAGAAATTTCTTGGCCAAACAAGCGCAAAGCCTCTGACTTAGAAAACAATCAACAGGCGGCGAACGAAAAAGAGAACATACGCCCGGGAGAACTCTGCCTGTGGATTGCGCTGTGGATGGAAATCAAGTTTGTAAATGATCCACAATGTGTCCACAGATCATGTGGAGAAACCAAAAGGGTGAAGGCCGGTGCCAGTCGGAGACGCGCGTAAAAAGCTCGACATATATTTCAATGTCCATCTGGTATCCGACTCGACGGGCGAAACCCTGAATGCCGTTATGAGGGCTGCTTGTGCGCAGTTCGAAAACGTCATGCCGCTGGAACACAATTATTATCTTGTTCGTTCNCCAAAACAACTTGATCGAGTACTNAAAGAGATTGATGGCGCGCCGGGTGTTGTCTGGTTCACCATCTCTGACGAATCCCTGCGAACAAAGCTTGAAAACCATTGCCGGTCGCACGGTCATCCCGTCCTTCCCGTACTTGATGCATCTGTCAGCATGCTCAGCCGACATCTNGGCCTGCGCGCCAGCGAACGAACCGCAGCGCAGCACTCGCTGAATGAGGAATACTTCGAGCGGATGGAAGCTATCAATTACACGCTCGCTCACGACGATGGTGCGGGCCTGGACGGATTGAAAAACGCCGATGTCGTTTTGGTAGGGATCAGCCGAACATCAAAAACACCAACCTGCGTCTATCTCGCGAATCGCGGTGTCAAAGCGGCAAATGTGCCGCTCGTTCCCGGTGTCCCACCGCCCAGACAGCTTCTTGAACTCGATGGACAAATGCCGCTTGTGATTGGCCTGAAAATNTCGCCAGAACGATTGATTCAAATNCGTCAGCAACGCCTGCTGACGTTAAANGAAGCCAAACACACCAATTACGTGGATGACGACGCAGTTAAAGCNGAAGCAACCCAGGCGAACCGGNTATTCCTGCAGCANAAATGGAAGACGATTGACGTTTCGCGTCGCTCTGTTGAAGAAACGGCAGCCTCAATCCTCAATGTTCTGAGAAGCGGAGACTGACACATCATGTCAAACCATCTCGTTCTCGCCTCTGGCAGCCGGATTCGCGCGACCCTCCTTCAGAATGCCGGACTAAAGTTTCGCGTCCAGACGTCCAATGTCGATGAAGACAGCATGAAAGCAGCCATGCGCCAGGAAGGGCTCAGTCCCAAAGACCAGGCTGAATATCTTGCTGAAATGAAATCTGAAAAAGTCTCATCACAGACGGACGGCCTGGTTCTTGGCGCCGATCAAATGATGTCGCTGGATAATCAGGGTTTCGACAAGCCGAAGACCTACGAGGAAGCATTTGAGCGGCTTCGACTTTTTTCAGGGAAAACACACCATCTGGAATGCGCGGCCGTGATTTCCCAAAATGGTGAGGCGATATGGCGACATACCAGTCGNCCAAGACTGACGATGCGACCNTTATCTGACAGCTTTATCAAGCACTACCTTCAGCAAATTGGTGACGCCGCGTATGAAAGTGTCGGCGCTTATCAACTCGAAGCGCTGGGCGTTCAGCTTTTTTCGAAGGTTGAAGGCGACTATTTCGCCATTCTTGGTCTTCCGCTGCTGGAAGTNCTCAACTTTCTCCGAGATCGTGGGGATCTCCCGGCATGACGCANGCCCCCGCGCTGAAGCTCTTTGGTGTCGTTGGAAATCCGGTTCACCATTCTCTGTCGCCCAAATTACATCAATTTTGGTACGAGCAACTCGGGNTCGACGCCAAATATGTCGCTCTGGAAATGAGTGGGAAAAGTCCTGTTCAAGATATTCAGGGCCTCGCCCGATCCGGATTTTCCGGCCTGAATGTCACTTTACCTCATAAAATCAGNGCATTAGAAGCAGCGGTCGAGATATCCGGCGCAGCCCGAGAGATTCAGGCTTCTAACACACTGACATTAAATACTGATACGTCAGGCTGGAACGCGCATAATACGGATTGGTCAGGTTTTCTCTGGTCATTGGACCGTATGGGCAAAAGCNTCCCCNATCGCGCGCTGATGATCGGGGCCGGCGGCGCGGCACGCGCCGTCGCTTATGCTTTGAAAACGCGAGGCATCAANATCGACATTCTGAACAGAACCGTCAGCCGAGCTGAGGAGCTCATTTCTGATCTGTCACTTGCCAATAGCAAAGCAGAAAGCATCGATATGCTCTCCACCGCCGCAGATGGACGGCGACTGATCATCAATACAATCAGCCTTGGCCACGAAGGCGGCTCGCTGGATCTGCCAAAAACAGAAAACGGTATTTTTGTCGATATCAGCTATGGCAAAGCCGCTNAACCAACGCTCGAAAAAGCGAAAGCCAGAGGTTGGACGACTCTTGATGGTCTGCCCATGCTCGTCGGTCAGGCGGCAGACGCCTTTGAAATCTGGCTTGGCGTCGCGCCCGATCGCGAATCCTGTCTCAAAGCTTGCCGCAAATTGACGGGTACGACTGAATGATCACGCTAGGCATGACCGGCTCCATCGGGATGGGCAAAAGCGCCACNGCTGAGATTTTCAGAGAAGAAGGCATTCCTGTCTATGACGCCGATGCCGCGGTNCACGAAATCTACGAAAAAGGTGGCTCCGGTGTCGGACCGGTAGGCGAAGCTTTCCCCGGTGTTGTCGTGGATGGCCGAATTGACAGGGATGCGCTCCGAAAGATCGTGATCCACGATGCCGAAGCGCTGAAAAAGCTNGAGAAAATCGTGCATCCGCTTGTAGGNGAGCGCCAGCAGCAGATNCGCACAGAGGCGGAANCCGCTGGCGCAGACATTCTTCTTCTCGATATTCCACTGCTTTTTGAAACAGGCGGCGACAAACGGGTGGATTTCACCCTTGTAGTTACGGCACCCTATGAGGTTCAGAGAGACCGAGTCCTTTCCCGGCCAGGTATGACCGAGGAAAATTTCGAGGCCCTTCTGGCGAAACAACTTCCGGATTCTGAAAAGCGAGCCCGCGCGGATTTCGTGATCAATACCCGGATCGATCTGGACTATGCCCGTGATCAGGTCAGAGCTCTGATTGCGGCGCTGAGACGCTTAAAGCAGGCTTGAAACGCAATGCGCGAAATCATGTTCGACGTTGAAACAACTGGTCTTTTTGCTGATCAGGGTGACCGGATCATTGAGATCGGTGCGGTCGAAACAATTAATTTTATGCCGACCGGAAATGTCTTTCAGTCTTACGTCGACCCGGGCCGGGCTGTGTCTGAAGACACGATCCGGATCACGGGTATCACCGATGAAGATCTCGTCGGAAAACCGAAGTTCGAAGACCCGGAAATCGTCGACAAGCTTTTGGAATTTATNGGCGATGCGCGAATCGTNGCGCATAACGCGAAATTCGACTTCGGCTTTCTCAGTATGGAGCTGAAACGAGCGGGCTATGAGCCGATTCCATACGAGCGGTGGCTCGATTCAGCTGCCATGGCCCGCACCAAGTTTCCAGGNTCGCCCGTTTCTCTCGATGCGCTTTGCAAACGGTTCAACGTAAACTCTGACGCGCGGACATTNCACGGTGCCCTTCTCGACTCCCAGCTTCTGGCTGAGGTGTATCTCGAGCTCAATGGGGGGCGTCACCGCAGCTTTTCTTTTGATGACTCAGGGGAAGATGGCGGAGTGGGTCGACGTCGCCGNGCCGCCCCTCAACGCCCGCTCCCACTCGGTAGCTTGCTCACCGATGAGGAGCGCGAGCAGCATCGCGCCTTTATTTCTGAATTTTCGGTTCGCGCGAAATGGTTCGTGCCTCAGGCGCCAGACGCGGATCGTTCCAGTTGATCGCGATATAATCCCCGGAAATCGATCGGGTCGACCAGAAGCGGCGGGAAACCCCCTTCGCGTGAGAGGTCGGCGATNACACGCCGCGCGAACGGAAACAGGAGTTGCGGGCAATCAATCATCAAGATTGGTTCCACNTGGTCAGCTTCCGCGCCGGAAAGGTCNAAAATACCAGCATAGGCNAGTTCAATTTCGAAAACGCTTTCGTCACCACGATGAGCCCGAGCCATNAGTTNCAGCACAGTTTCAAAAATTCGCTGCTCGTTTCCAACAGGGTTTGACTGTAGGTCAACACCGATTTCAATGCTCGGAGCNTCTTCAGCGCCAGAGATCTGAGCGCCGTCCTGGCTGGTGAATTGCGCTGACTTTGCATACTGTGCCAGCACGCGGATCATTGGATTTAAAGGCTGCGCGGGTGTTGGATCATTCGTCATTCTAAACCTTCGAATTGTTGTAAGCGCTCAACCTCTTGCTACATTCAGTTTGAGACCTTTGACAAAACAAACTTATATGAGAGTCAGAGACCGCATCTAAACCTTGGGGTATAGGAAACGCTATGAGCGTCGAGATTCTATTTTTAGCCGGTGTTGCGATATTCGTTCTNGCGCGTCTGTTCTCCGTTCTCGGAAAGCAGAAGGGCGCGCCACCGCCATCCTTCCGCACCCCTGATCAGGCCGAACGACCTCATCCCGTTTTGGTTCATTCCGATTCAGAAGCCGAGGATGAGGATGCGGACAATGTGTCTGGCCTCCAGCAGATCTCACGCATGGACCCGAATTTTTCTCAGCGTGAATTCATTCAGGGCGCGCGCGCAGCCTATGAAATGATCGTTCAGGCCTTTGCCGAAGGAGACCGCAAAACGCTGAAATCATTGCTGACATCGGATATTTTCGAAGACTATGACACGGCGATTAAAGCCCGGGAAGAAAGCGGCGCTGAACCGATGGAGCTTATGCGTCTGAAAAATGCTTCCATTGAAGAAGCAGACCTGAAGGGCTCAGTCGCCGAAATCACCGTTCACTATGAAGCTGAGCTTTCGAACGGCGAACGGATTACCCAGACCCGAGAACTCTGGACCTATGAACGTGATCTGAAAAGCAAGGACCCGAATTGGCGACTCGCCGATGTCTCGGAGGCCTGATTGGCCTGACGGTACTGCTCNCGGCTTGCCAGCCGGAACGGGCGCCGACTGATTCCGACCCCNCTCCAACTTCAGAAATGACAGACCCGGAGCCAACTGCGCCTCCGGGTTTTGCGCTTGAGCCTATCAGTTTTGCTGATGTTCCAGGCTGGGAGAAAACCAATCCGGGCCCGGCGATCTCGGCGTTTGCGCGCACATGTGAAAAATGGGCGGCGCTCCCCGGCGATGAGCCGATTTCTGCACGTGCAGGCTATGGCGGACGAATTGAAGACTGGATGCCTGCCTGCCGGATACTTCCACAATATCAGGAAGCTGGTGAACTCCGCCGGTTTTTTGAGGANTATTTCGCCCCTTTCATTATTTCGACCGAGGAAGAGACGAACAAGCTCACCGGCTATTACGAGCCAGAGATACCAGGGTCTCGAGAACAAACGCCTGAATTCTCAGAGCCAATCCCGGCCCGACCAGATGATTTGATCGAGGTTGATCTGGGACTTTTTGATGAAGCTCTTTCGCCGCGCAAGATCTGGGGCAAGGTGGATGGAAGCCAGCTGACGCTCTACCCCGAACGCTCGGATATTGAGACGACGAGCGATCATGCCATCGGTTATGCGACGCCCGCAGATGTCTTCTTCATGCAGATTCAGGGGTCTGGTCGCGTCCGTTTCGGGGAAGACGACGTGATACGCGCTGCGTTCGATGCGCATAATCACCGCCCATTTGGTTCGCTCGCCAATCATCTTCTTGAGGCAGGTGAGATTAGTCGGGCCGAAGCCGGGATGTCCGGTCTGCGCGCCTGGATTGATCGGGTTGGGCCAGAGCGGGCGCGTGAAGCAATGAACATAAATNCACGCTTTGTCTGGTTTCGGGAGATCGAGGTCACNGATCCTTCAGAAGGCCCCGCCGGTGCAGCAGGNCTNCCCCTNACGGCAATGGGGAGCCTGGCTGTTGATCTGAATCACCACCCACTCGGTGTGCCGATGATTGTGCGGAGCCTGATCCCCAGTGCGCCCGGTCGTGTGGATAATGCGCCGAGCAATCTCCTTCTGGTCAGCCAGGATACAGGCGGCGCGATCACAGGCATTCGCCGGGGAGATATTTTCTTCGGTACTGGCGATGGTGCAGGCGCGATTGCGGGATCAATGAATCAACCAGGTGAGTTCGTTGTCCTCTTGCCCCAGGGACTGGAGCGCGCGCCTGCCGGAGCGGCTCCATGACGAAGAAGCGGCCGCTTTCCCCGCGCGAAAATCGAATGTGGCAGCGGGTTGCAAAATCCGTTCGCCAGATCGAGCCTGATCGCGTCACGCGGCCCAAAGAGCCTGACCCGGACCCTCCTCAAGAGCCAAATGTTTCACGTGAAAACATCGGTCCGGAAAAACCTTATGAACGGCCACGAGCCAGCGCGTCAGATTTCGATCGGCTGATGAATTCAACGCGTATGCCGGGGGAGAAATCGGCATCGCCGAGCGCGGCTGGGTCAAAACCTCAAACCGTGCCAGGGCTGGCTGACCGCAGCCGTGAAAAACGTGTTCGGCGAGGTAAATTTGAACTCGGCCCTGTGCTGGACCTACACGGCCACACTCAGGACAGCGCAAAATCTGCGCTTGCGAATTTTGTTCGCTTTCACCGCAGCCAAAACGAAACCTCACTTCTGGTCATCACCGGAAAGGGTCGCGCTGGAGGCGGTATTCTNAGGAAGCGGTTNCTGGAATGGATTGCAGAGCCGGCATTCAAGACGCATGTGGGCGGCTATTCGCAAGCCCANCAGAAGCATGGCGGCGATGGTGCATTCTATTTGTTTTTGAGAAAACCAAAGACAAAAGCCTAGTCAGCTGGTCGCGACGCTTTCTCAGTCAGACCGGACATACCCTGTCGTTCGGCNAGTATGCCTGCCACGCGAGCGAGCGAGACATCGCGACTCTTTAGAGCGACAAGCAAATGGTAGAGCAAATCAGCTGTTTCTGAAGCCACATTCTGTTCGCTTTCGCTTGTCAGAGCNATGACGAGCTCTACGGCTTCTTCGCCAAGCTTTTTGGCTGTTTTGTTTGGCCCCTTGCTCAAAAGCTTGGCTGTGTACGAGGCGCTTGCATCAGCCTCAGCTGCACGCTCTTCAATAGTGGCTGAGAGATCTGCCAGTACTCTTGCCAGCATTTCGGCTTCCGAATCTGAGAGTTTTGTCATGTCCAGCCTTTCAGGCGCATCGGTATTCCCGCTTCCTGCATAGCCGATTTTGCATCAGAAATCGCGATCTCTCCAAAATGGAAGATCGAAGCCGCNAGCACGGCGGTCGCGCCGGTNTTCTGAATCCCATCGATCAGATGAGGAATNGTCCCGGCACCGCCTGAAGCGATCACCGGAATGGTGACTTTCTCCGTCACCGAACGGGTCAACTCCAGATCATACCCTGATTTGGTGCCGTCCTTATCCATACTAGTCAGAAGGATCTCGCCAGCGCCTTTCTGGCAGGCGAGCTCGGCATACTCGATGGCATCAATGCCCGTGCCGCGCTTTCCGCCATGGGTAAACACCTCCCATTTTCCTGGTGCTGTCTGGCGTGCATCTATGGCAACAACGACGCATTGGCGGCCAACACGGTCAGCGCAACGGGAAATCAGATCTGGATCTGCAACAGCGGCTGAATTGATGCCGACCTTGTCGGCACCTGCCCGAAGAAGCGCGATCACATTGTCCGGAGATCGCACTCCGCCGCCAACTGTCAGGGGGGTGAAGCAGTTGCGCGCTGTCCGGTTCACAACATCGAGGATCGTGCCCCGGCCTTCTTCCGATGCGGAAATATCAAGAAAGCAGATCTCATCAGCACCTTGCTCGCTATAAGCTTTCGCGAGCGCAACCGGGTCACCGGCGTCACGCAGATCGACGAACTGAACCCCTTTGACCGTTCGCCCATCCTTCACATCAAGGCACGGTATGATCCGCGTCTTCAGCATGAAGCCAGCTCCAACGCTTCGGACGCACGAATGTCACCATCGTAAAGCGCACGCCCGAGTATACAGCCCGAGATCGGGGCGTTTGAAGCGCGGAGCGCGCTGATGTCTTCAGATGATTTTACGCCGCCGGACGCAATCACCGGAATATCGACAGCATTGGCGAGACTGGCTGTCAGCTCCACGTTTACGCCAGCTTTCATGCCGTCTCGACCAATGTCCGTGACGACAATGGCGGCCACGCCCGAGTCTTCGAACGCCTTTGCCAGGTCGGTTGCCTTGAGGTCGGAAACCTCTGCCCATCCTTCCACGGCGACATGGCCATCTCGCGCGTCAATTCCGACCGCAATCTGGCCGGGGTATTTCCGGGCGCAGCTTTTGACAAAGTCTGGGTCACGCACGGCAATTGTCCCGAGGATCAGGCGAGATACGCCAGCCTCTAACCAGGCTTCGACATGGGCTTCGCTGCGAATTCCGCCGCCAAGCTGCAGCGGAATATCGATCTGAGAGATAATCGCCTGAACACTTTCCCGGTTTCGACTTTCGCCGGCAAAAGCGCCGTCGAGATCTACCACATGGAGATATTTGAACCCCATGTCCTGAAAAGTGCGAGCCTGTTCGGGTGGAGAGAGTTTAAACTCGGTCGCTTGGGCCATGTCGCCCTGGATCAGACGCACGCATTTGCCACCCTTCAGGTCGATGGCCGGATAGAGGGTAAAGTCAGTCATGGCGTCCAGTTAATCCAGTTTGTCAGTAGGCGCAGGCCGGTCTCCTGGCTGAGTTCCGGGTGAAACTGCGTACCGAACAGATTGTCTTTTGCAATCGCTGCCGTGATTGGTGCGCCGTAATCGGTCGTCAGCACGAGGTTTTCATCAGTCTTGCAGATGAAGTGATAGGAATGGACGAAATAGGCGTGGTCACCCGTCTCAATTCCGTCGAGCACAGGGTGTGACTGGTGCAGATCCAGCTCATTCCAACCCATATGTGGCACAGGAAGGCCTGGCTTGACGGGAATGTGATCCACTTTTCCCGGAATCCAGCCAAATCCAGCTGTTTCTCCGTCCTCAAGGCCAACATCTGCCATCAGCTGCATGCCGACACAGATGCCAAGCGCGGGCCGGGCTTTCTTGTGAACCGCTTCATGGATCGCTTCGAACAGACCGCGCACGCTGTCTACGCCCTGCCGACAATCACGGAAATGACCGACGCCGGGTATAACCAGCCGGTTGGCCGTCCGGACCGTTTCCGGGTCATTCGTCACTATCAGCTGGCTGGATGTTCCAGAACGTTCGACCGCAACTTCAAGTGCACGGGCCGCAGAAGGAATATTGCCAGCGCCGTAGTCGATCAGCGCAATTGTCTGCATCAGTGTTGTGTACTCTTGGTCGCTTCAGAGCGATCCTTTAGTCGAGACCGCCTCGCCTGCAAATACCTGATCGGGACTAATTGCCTGACGAAGCGCGCGTGCCAGCGCTTTAAAACAGCTCTCAATGATATGGTGGCTATTCTCACCATAGAGATTTTCAACGTGGACGCAGCCGCCGGAATTCATCGCGAAAGCGTGGAAAAACTCCTTGAAGAGCTCCGTATCCATATCGCCGACCTTGTCCCGGGCGAAAACAACTTTCCAGACAAGGTAGGGTCGGTTGCACAGGTCGATGGCTGAACGGCTCAGCGTCTCATCCATCGGAATATAGGCGTGGCCGAAGCGCGAAATGCCTTTGAATTCACCAAGCGCTTTTGAAATCGCCTGGCCAATCACAATGCCTGTATCTTCCACCGTATGGTGCATATCGATGTGAAGATCGCCCTTCGTGCGGACATGAAGGTCAATTGCGCTATGCTTGGAAAAGCTTTCCAGCATGTGATCGAAGAAGCCGACCCCGGTCTGGATGTCAGATTTGCCCTGACCGTCCAGATTCACTTTGACAGTGATATCCGTTTCCTTGGTTTGCCGACTTACTTCTGCTTCGCGCATGAGATTTTCTTTCGCTTTTCAGAACAAGAGAGAAAAAGCGGTAAATAACCGCAAGATTTAGCTCTCTATTCACTGATTTCTAAACAAATTCCAATAGCTGATACCTGATGGGAAGAATGCGTCTTGCCCAAACCGAACCCGATTGAGGACTGAATGGCACAGCAGAAAGCGCCAGTCATCAAGGTAAAACGTAGCTTGCGTGTCAGCATGATCGTGTTCGTGATCAGTCTGATTGCTGTTGCTTCCTTTGTATTCTCGCTCGGGTATACGTTTCTTGAGACGCGAGAAGTCCGCGGACGGGCCCAGGATATTGCCGACCAGCAGATTCAAACCATGCAGACAATCGGCGACACATTAATCGCCGAACACGGCGAAGCTGAGCGCTTGCTCTTGTCGAGACAAATCAACGCGTCGAATACAATACTGGCAGCGCGTTTAATCGATAAGAACGGGGTTGAGCGCTTTTCTGCCGTGAAGCCGGGTACCAATACTGAAGTTCTGCAGCATCTTTCTGAACTCGCTGAGGAAAGATCGACTCAGGCCTCCAAAAGAACCGGAACATCTATCGTCTCTGCAGGCCCGATCTATGGAGACAATAGCAGTCTGGTCGGATGGTATGCGATTGAAACTCCCTTTAGTGCGGTGAGCGCGAACTGGATGACGGCACTTCTGTGGGGTTTGGCGCTGGGTTGTCTAATCAGCGCTGCGGCTCTGCCAGTGGTAATTATCCTGGTGAACCGGATGACGAAACCGCTGTATCAGCTCATCGATTTCACCACGAACTTTAATCCAAACCATCTGTCGGCCCGCGTTAATCTCAACACAGAAAGCGAGTTTGATCTTCTCGGCGAGTCCTTCAACAACATGATGCACCGGCTGGAAGGCACAATGCGTCAGATCCAGCGGCTGGCCTTTGTCGATAGTGTAACCGAACTTCCCAATCGGGAGCGGTTTCTTCGTGCATTGAATAAGGCGCTCAGCGACCGCGGAGACGAATGCTTCACAGCTGTTATTCTTTTGAATGTTGACCGGTTTCGCTGGGTCAATGAGACACTCGGCCCTCAAAAAGGTGATGAAGCTCTGTCTTTAATTGGCCGACGCATACGTCGCGCGCTCGCTACGGCTGATAAGACCATCCGACTTGCAGATGCCCCTTCGCGCCCATCCATGGTGGCTCGACTGAGCGGTGACGAATTTGCTGTGCTTGTTCCAAACATTGATGCGAAGTCAGACATTACGCGTCTGATGCAAATGATTATTTCCAGCATGCGCCAACCGTTAGAGCTCGGCGGACAGGCCGTGACGCTCGGCCTTTCAGGCGGGATCGCACTCGCACCTATCCACGGAATGAAGGGCGAGGATCTAGTGAAAAACGCGGATCTGGCTCTCAAAGAAGCGCGCCGCGCAGGGCGTTCTAAAGCGCGATTCTACTCGACCAAGCTCAATAAGATCGCCATGGATCGCATGCATCTGGAGGCAGACCTTCGCCGCGGGATCGAGCGAGACGAATTCCTGCCTTACTTTCAGGCCAAGATTGATTTCAAAACCGGCCGTATCACTGGCGCGGAAGCGCTTGTTCGCTGGCAGAGAGAAGATGGCGACCTGATTTCTCCGGGAATCTTCATCCCTATGTGTGAACAGCTGGGTCTGATTTCTCAGATCGGCGACTCTGTTCTGCGGAAATCCTGTTATGAGGCCACGCGCTGGATGAAAGCCGGTCATGACTGCAAGGTCGCGGTAAACGTGTCTCCCCTTCAGTTTGAGGAAACCGGTTTCGCAGAGAAAGTTCTGTCATCGCTGCGCAATGCGGGTCTCCCTCCGGGGCGACTCGAGTTGGAAATCACCGAGACGATGGCTGTTGCGGATACCGACCGTGTGTCTGAGATCATGCGACCTCTTCGCGCCATGGGGGTTCGTCTCGCGATTGACGATTTCGGCGCAGGTCACTCCAACCTCGTCACACTGACCAAGCTCCCATTTGACGTCTTTAAGATTGATCAGCAATTTATCAGCGCGCTTCACTCCGACAAACAGGCGCCTGCCGTTGTGGAGATGATTCTGGCGATGGCCGATGCTATGGGCCTTGAAACGGTCGCTGAAGGTGTGGAGACGCCTTCGCAGAGCGACTTCCTCCGCCGTCGCGGCTGTACGCTGGCGCAGGGATACCTGTACTCCAAACCAATTCCGCCTGAAGAGTTCATCACTTTCCTGGCCGACTGGCGCCCGTTCGGCCAGGCGGTTGATGAAGATGTCCTCCTCCGTTTCACCGGTGGCAATGGCTGATCAAATCGAGCGCCGACGACGATTAAACCGTCGGTATGCCGAGTGAAGGTCACCAAAAATGCCTGGCAGCGCCAACAGCGCGAGCAAAATAACGACTGGAATGAGGCCATTCACACCGCCTTTGCTGATCAAAATGGCTCCTATTACGCCGCCGAACAGAAAACTGATCAGGATCAGACCGAAGAGTGCCACCTTCGTTAGAGCCGATAATCTCCGCTCCGAGGATGCAGATAGCAGAGATCTTCCAAGCTCAATGCCGAAATCCGTCACGATGCCCGTAACGTGAGTGGTTCTGACCACTGCCGTCGATGCCTTTGTGATGAGGGCGTTTTGAAGACCCATCACAAAACAGAACAGCGCAATAATCGGCACCGGACCGACAGGCGTCACGGCGACAATGGCGATCAGTAGGGAAAGAAGAAAAGCCTCGATCAGAAGCGGTAAGCTGAACTGGGCATGCAGCGCATACTTCCGGCAAATCAACACAAGCATGGTTGTGAGTGCAGATCCGATTATGAAGCACGCCATAAAACTCAACAGCAGAAACGATACCATGAAATGGCCTATGGCTGCGGTATCGGCGACTTCTGACAGAATGCCTGTCATGTGAGACGTGTAGCGCCCGACCAGGAAGAATCCGCCGGCGTTCACAAACCCGGCGACAAAGGCCAAGACAATTCCTAGCTGCCAGTTTCGCGCAGGCGATCGCTTCTTGTCGGCAAGCTTGAAAAAAGAAATGGGTCGCAATCTGTACACACTGAAACAATTATCAGTTTCAGACCCAGTTCGACAGTCAAACCCGATCATAAATCCGGAAGAAATTTCGGTTTCCCGGATCGAGTTTGAAACAAATGTTTATCGATAAACGGAAATAATACTTGCAGAAGCGGTATGGCTCAGCCACATTGGCTCGATGACAAGTGACAATTCCCACCCCGACAATAAGTGGCGCGCGACGACAATTCTCGCCGTTCGCAAAAATGGTAAGCTGGCGCTTATCGGAGATGGCCAGGTTTCGCTCGGCCAGACCGTAATGAAGGGCAATGCCCGCAAGGTGCGCCCCCTGGTGGAAGGCAAGGTTGTCGCTGGCTTTGCTGGCGCTACGGCCGACGCTTTCACTCTGTTTGAGCGGCTCCAATCCAAGCTCGAACGCTATCCGGAGCAGCTCCAGCGCGCGGCAGTGGAGCTCGCCAAAGAATGGCGGACAGAGAAATACCTTCAGAAGCTCGAAGCCATGCTGATTGTCGCCGATAAGGATGTGACCCTCCTAATTTCCGGCCAGGGCGATGTGATTGAGCCAGAGCATCATATCATGGGGATTGGCTCTGGCGGCCACTACGCCATTGCGGCGGCGCGTGGGCTCTATGATTACGAACCTGATGCGGAAGTGATCGCCCGCAAAGCAATGGAGATCGCTGCAGATATCTGCGTCTACACAAATTCCAGCTTCACGCTCGAAACTCTGACCTCGGAGAGCTGATTTGGAGCGGGACCAGCTCAGGGCGGCGGTGGAAGCCGACATCATATCGGCCGATCAGGCCGCCCGCCTTGAAGCCATGTTCCGCGGACACGAAGAGAAAACCTCAGAAGGCGAACCGCTTCGTTTTCTCTCGAACCTGAATGACGTCTTTCTCTCGATTGGCATTATCATCCTGTTTTTCGGTCTCGGCGCGGCCTTCAGCATTATTGGTTTTGGGAAAGTCTCGTTCAGCCAGTATGCGCCAATTGTCACCATTCCCCTCGCGCTTTCTGCGTGGGGCATGGCCGAGTATTTCTGCGCCCGGCGGCGCATGCTTTTGCCCAGCATTGTTCTTGCCAGTCTGTGGTCAATCTGCGTGGGTCTGTCGGTTTTCTTTCTGCTCGCCTGGAATATCGTAGAGCAGGAAGGCGGTCGGCTCGCTGCTTCTGTCATTTTCGACAATGGCGACACCGGCGATGTCATTCGGTCCATTGCGGATGAATCTCATATCACAGCGATTCTGGGTATCGTTGGCGGCGCGATTGGAGCGCTGGTTTTCTACTTTCGTTTCCGTCTGCCCTTTACCCATTTCCTGATGATGGCGGCGCTCGCAATGGTTGCCCTGACAATCATGCCGGGCTTCGGCACGCTTCTTTTGACCGGTATTGCATCGCTCATGCTGGCCATCTGGTTTGATTCCCGCGACCCGGACCGCGCGACGCGTCTCTCTGACAATGGCTTCTGGCTGCATGTCGCGGCCGCGCCTCAGATTGTCTATGGGCTGCGCGGCGTACTGGGCGAGAGCTCACAACTGGGCGGGCTGTCTATTCATCTGGTTCTGGTTATCGTTCTGGCGGGTCTGGCGCTTCTCTCGCTCGTGTTAAACCGGCGCGCCCTGATCATTTCCGCTCTTCTGACCTTTGGCTGGTCGATCTGGAATCTCTTTCAGATGCTGGGCGACTCCTTCTTCCTGAGATTCGCCGGACCGCTTCTTTTAGTGGGTGCAATCGTGGTGGTGATTGGCAGTGGCTGGAAGACCGTTCGCCGTTTTCTCTTGGCCGGCTTTCCGAAGACGGGAGCCTTTGCCCGGATCTTTCCGCCTGAACATTGAAAGCTGGCTGGAGCGCGACGGCGTAGACGAGACGCGATGAGCTGTTTCACCACTGAACCCGGCAGCTTTGCTGATAATCCTGCCTCCAATGCTTGGATAATGCCGTCAGAGAACCTAACTGGAACTCTGCTGTCCAGCGACCCACTCTTTTCCCGGAGCATTGACTGAATGACTGAGTTTTCGCCGCGTGAGATTGTTTCTGAACTCGATCGATACATCGTCGGACAGAAGGATGCCAAACGCGCCGTTGCCATTGCGCTCCGAAATCGCTGGCGCCGGAAACAGGTCGGATCGCCGCTCGCCGAAGAGATTACGCCCAAAAACATTCTGATGATCGGCCCTACCGGCGTGGGGAAAACCGAAATCTCAAGACGGCTCGCCAAACTCGCTCAGGCGCCGTTTCTGAAAGTCGAAGCGACCAAGTTTACAGAAGTGGGCTATGTCGGTCGGGACGTCGAACAAATCATTCGCGACCTGGTTGAAGCGTCAATCGGGATTGTGCGCACGCGTCGTCGGGAAGAGGTCCGCAGCCGCGCAGAAAAGGCTGCTGAAGAGCGCGTGCTTAACGCTCTGGTGGGCGAAAACGCTGGGAGCTCAACACGAGAAAGTTTCCGCGCGAAACTGAATTCAGGTGAGCTGGATGATCGCGATGTCGATATTGAAATGTCTGACACATCAAACCCCATGGATATGATGGACATCCCCGGTGGCGGTGGCTCCATGGGGATGATCAATCTTTCGGACATGCTCGGTAAAGCCATGGGCGGGCGCAAAAAGCGCGTTCGCATGAAAGTCAGCGAGGCCTATGAGCCTCTCCTCAACGAAGAGAGCGACAAGCTCCTCGACGAGGATTCCATCATTCGCGAAGCCGTCAAACTGGTCGAGAATGATGGAATCGTTTTCCTTGATGAGATTGATAAGGTCGCCGCCGGCGGTGAGCGCCGGGGCGCTGACGTTTCTCGTGAGGGTGTTCAACGCGACCTCCTGCCGCTGATCGAAGGCACGACGGTCAACACCAAGCGCGGACCGGTGAAGACCGACCATATTCTGTTCATCGCATCAGGCGCTTTTCACGTTGCCAAGCCAAGTGACTTGCTTCCAGAACTCCAGGGTCGTTTGCCGATCCGCGTTGAACTGAAAGCCCTCACACGCGATGAATTCAGACGTATTCTAACTGAGCCAGAAGCCAGCCTCATCAAACAGTATACTGCGCTCATGGATGCCGAGGGCGTGACCCTCTCATTTACCGAAGATGCGATTGATGCGCTGGCAGACCTCGCCGTCAAAGTGAATGAAAGCGTCGAGAATATTGGTGCACGACGTCTTCAGACCGTGATGGAGCGCCTGCTCGATGAGATTTCATTCACTGCACCAGATCGCTCAGGCGAAACGATTGAACTGACAGCCGAAGATGTTCAGCGTCAGGTCGGCGACCTGGCTCAGGATGCGGACCTTTCCAAATTCATTCTCTGATACCAGCCTCGTTTCCGGCAGCTGATCAGCCAATCGCAGATTCCCACTGGACGGCTGCCGGCTGAGGTTATAGGAATGCAAATCATTCGCATCTGATTGCCGCAGTGTCCGGCATGTCGAACTGTGATGTACGAATTTTGCGACCTGAGAGTGAATTGAGTGAAGCCAGACACAGCAGACCTGCATTCCGCTCCTTCAGGACCCGGGAACACTCCACCTTCCTCCGTGCGACGCAGGCCGAAAAAAAAGTCCAATTTCTGGAAGCGTCAGGCGCGGATCTGGCACTGGATCTCAGGTGCGATTTGTCTGGTCGGTATGATCCTGTTTTCAGTGACCGGTATTACGCTTAATCATGCGGCCGACATTCCGGCACAGATCCAAATCGATACGCGGGACATGGTGATGGAGGGCGCAGGATTTGCGGCGCTCGTCGCACAGCCTGTGGATGGAACAACGGACTCGCTTCCTCGCGATACGATCCGTGCTCTGCGTCGTGGGATCGGCGTGAACGCGGCTGGCAAGACAGCTGAATGGACGGACTTCGACGTCTATGTGAGCCTTCCGCGCCCCGGTGGGGATGCTTGGCTCGCCATAGATCGTGAAACCGGAGCGGTCGAGTATGAGCTCACCACGCGGGGATGGGTGTCCTGGCTCAACGATCTTCATAAAGGGCGAAACACGGGACAGGTCTGGTTCTGGTTTATTGACGTGTTCTCTGTCGCGGCGATCTTCTTTTGCCTTACCGGCCTCTGGCTCTTGCAGATCCACGCAGGCAAGCGGGCCATCACATGGCCATTGACGCTTGCTGGTCTCGCCATACCCGCCATTCTGGCTTTATTTTTCATTCACTGAAGGAATTCCAATGCGCGCAAAGCTCACGATAACTGCCCTTGGCCTCCTCTCCTCCCCCGCCATGGCTCAAAATATGGATGTAGGCGTGGAACTGCCTCAGCTTAGCGTGGCAGAATACCATAGGCCTTACGTCGCAGTATGGATTTCACATCCTGACCACCGCGTCGCAGCGAATTTGTCTGTCTGGTATCAGCTGGATGAAGGCCCGGAGGGTAAAGGCGAAACCTGGCTCAAGGACATCCGCCAGTGGTGGCGTCGAACGGGGCGTTCGCTTGATATGCCTGTGGATGGAGTCTCAAGCGCCACGCGCCCGCCCGGGCAGTACACGCTGAGTTTCTCTTCAGACGACGAGCGGCTCCGAGATCTGGAGTCGGGCGACTATATTCTTCACGTTGAAGCATCCCGCGAAGTCGGTGGGCGAGAGATGATCTCCATACCCTTCAGCTGGTCAGACGATGCGAACGCAGAATTTTCAGAAAGCGGAGAGAGCGAGCTGGGCGAGGTGAAACTCATCCTCAGTCCGGACGCATAAAGGAGATGACTATGAAATTCAGAAATATGCTGCTTATCGCCCTGGCAGGCGCCATGGTTGCTCAACCGGCCCTCGCCCACCGTGCCTGGCTTCTGCCCTCCACGTTCACGCTTTCCGGTAATGAGCAGTGGGTGACGGTTGACGGGGCGATCTCTAACGATCTGTTTTTTCCAAATCACGTGCCGATGCGGTACACCGACGTTACGGTCACTGCACCGGATGGCACAACCGCTCCGGTTGAAGAGGGCTGGGTTGGCAAATTCAAGACCAGCTTTGATGTGAAACTCGACCAACAAGGCACCTATCTGATCGGAACGTCAGGTGAAGGTTGGTTCGCGCGGTGGGAAGAAAATGGCGAGCCGCAGCGCCGTCGAGCTAGTCTGGAAGAACTCAAGGCAGACGGCATCTTCGATAACCCCGATGCGGAGCTGTCACGATCTGCCCGTAAAATCGAGACTTATGTCACGCTTGGTGCGCCGTCTGATGCCGTTTTTGCACTGAAGAACAAAGGGTTGGAGCTCCAACCCATCACCCACCCAAATGATGTTTACGCCGGCGAAGAGGTCAGCTTCCAGTTCATGCTGGATGGCGCGCCGGCCGCGGGCCTCGAGGTCGAGGTTGTGAAGGGGAATGACAGATACCGGGACGAGGCTGGTCTTCTCACGGTGACAACTAATGAAGATGGAGAGTTCTCGTTCACGCCTGATGAGGCTGGTCGGTACTGGATTTCCACCGATACAAGCGCCGAAGGCGAATATGAAGGCCGCGCCATTTCTGACCGTGCATCCTATGTGATGACGTTTGAGGCGCTGCCGTTCTGAGCGAAATCGACCTTCTGATATCGGACGCGGACCCGGATGGGCTATTCCGGCCACAGTGGGGTTCGCAAAGATTCAATCTTGCTGGCGAGACCATGGGAACGACATGGTCTCTCCGTTTCTTTGCGGACCCAGGATTTCCTGAAGCCCGATTGAAACGGGCATTGGAGGCCCGGTTCGCTGATGTGATTTCAATCTTCAGCACATGGGATGACGGATCTTTTATCTCTCAGCTGAACCGGTTGTCTGACACTGACACCTTGACCCCACCTCAGAGTTTTCTTGTTGTCTGGCGATTTGCGGTCGAAATAGCCGAGGCGTCCTCAGGCACATTCTGTCCCTTTTCTGTTGGGTCATGGCGAGATGCCAGTTCAGTTCTAGACGGCAAGACTACGATCTCTCGCCCTCAGGGGGTGGTGTTTGACCTCTCCGCCATCGCCAAGGGTTATGCAGTCGACATGATGAGTGCAGAGGTAAGCCAGTTCGGAATAGAATCTTCTCTCTGTGAAATCGGCGGAGAGTTTGTTGGGCGAGGACTGAAATCTGATGGCCAGCCCTGGTGGATCGATCTCGAAACACCCACCCGATCACAACAGAAAATTCGCGTCGCGCTGGTGAATAGCGCCCTGGCAACGAGCGGGCATCGCTACAATTCGAGCTTTACACCTAGCGGATTCGCATCGCACGTGCGGGGCAAATCTGACGATATGGATGCGAGCGTCAGTGTGATCGCTGAGAACTGTATGCTGGCCGATGCGTGGGCCACTGCTTTACTCGCTGCCGGAGAAACAGGCGTGGAGCTCGCTGAGAGCTCCGGTCTTGCAGCGATCTTCCAGAGCGCAAGCCATGATGTCGTTTATTCGTCTGTTGCCAAGCGACTGCTCGAGAACTGAATGATAGAAATTAGATAGGGCGCTTTTAGCGACACTGAAGGACAGATCATCTAATTAGATGTATATACAATACATAGACATTTGGAGACACCCGCTATGACGCAGCCTGTTGAATTCTTTTTCGATTTCGTCAGCCCGATGTCCTATTTCGGATTTCACAGGGTGCGATCACTCCGGAATCGCCTGGGGTGTGAGCTGGTCTACAAGCCGTTCTTTCTTGGGGCTGTCTTGAAGGCTGTCGGAATGCCACCTCCGGCGACCATTCCAGCCAAGCGGGCGTTCTACATGTCTGATACGCAAAGGCATGCCAGGCGTTTCGACTTGCCCTGGGCTTTCAGCCCGCATTTTCCGCTGAACACACTCACGCATCTTCGAATGGCTGCTGGTCTGGATGGCGCGCCAAATCAGGAAGATTTTATCCGCGCCGTCTTCCATCACATGTGGGGTGAGCCAAAAAATATCGCGGATGAGACTGTAACCCGTGATTTTCTCACGGCAGAGGGCTTTGATGCAGGGGCACTTATCGAGCTGGGNTCGGATAAATCGAACGCAGACGTCATTCGTGGCAACACCGAAGAGGCGATAGAGCGCGGNGTGTTCGGTGCACCGACTTTCTTTGTCGGCGNTGAGATGTTTTTCGGTCAGGACCGCCTCNATTTTGTCGAGGACGCCCTGACCGAAAAAGCCTGGTCCCTAGCCTAACAGNCCAGCNTTNACGGCAAGCTGGCGATAGCTGGTTTCCGGTCTTGGTCCATAATGCGAGATCACTTCAGCGGCTGCGATATGGCCGAGCTTTGCGCAATCGCGCATCCGACGGTTCCGCGCAAAGCCGAATAGAAAGCCTGCTGCATACTGGTCGCCTGCTCCTGTCGCATCTACGACTTTTTTTACCGGTTCTGCTGGCATACTGATTACTTCTCCCGGTGTAATCACAACAGAGCCTTTTTCCGAGCGTGTTACAGCGGCTGTCGAGGCATCTTTCCGAAGAAGCTCGACCGCCTGATCGAAATCCTCCGTTTGATAAAGTGAGAGAAGTTCTGCTTCATTGGCAAACAAGAGATCGACGTGACCGTTGATCAGGTGACGGAAGCTTGCCCGGTGACGTTCGACACAGAAACTATCTGACAGCGTCAGCGCAACTTTCCGTTTCGCTGACTGGGCGATTTCGGCAGCGCGGACAAAGGCTTTCTTGGCTTCTTCTTTGTCAAAGAGGTAGCCCTCCAGATAGAGAATNTTGCCGCGTTTGATCAGATCTTCATCGACGTCCTCAGCAGCAAATTCAGTGGATGCACCAAGGAAAGTGCTCATGGAGCGTTCNCCATCAGGCGTCACGGCGATCATGCAGCGCGCAGTGCCCGGCCCATTTTCCAAAGGTGCGGTCGGGAATTCGATGGAATGGCGATCCATTTCCTTTCGGAAGAATTTNCCAAGTGCGTCTGCGGCGACTTTTCCGATATAGGCGCTCGTTCCGCCAAANCTTGTGACACCTGCAATGGTATTCGCACCTGAACCGCCCGGAATGCGTCGACCGGTTTCTCCGAATGCGCGCGCCAGCTCGTTGGCATCCAGCTGATCTACCAGCGTCATACCGCCTTTGCGGATATTATACTCCTCCAGAAAGTTGTCCTTAACGGAGGCAATTACATCAACAATAGCGTTACCGACGCCGACGACATCAATCTCATTATTCATATTGAGCCAGTTCTCTTTCTGTTTCCTGGACCATATAACCCGCGTTCAGTCCGATGAATGCCTGATTATTCAGAAAACCATGAAACTTGCTTATCTCACAGCCCACGCCGTCCTCAATCCGGACGATAAACATTGTGTCGAACATAACGAGCACTGGCGTCAAGTTCAGTCGCTTACCCAACCTCTCAAGGAACGCGGGATTTGGCTGGAAAGCGTGATCTGGAACCGGCCCGATATAGATTGGAACGACTATGGTGCAGCGGTGATTGGCACGACATGGGACTACCATAACCAATCGGAGATCTTCTTGGCTCAGATNGAGACAATTGAGCGTTCTGGTGTGCCGGTCTTTAACAGCCCTTCTCTGGTTCGCTGGAACCTTAGGAAAACCTATCTGAGAACGCTGGCGGAACACGGTATTCCAGTCATTCCGACAGTTTGGCTGGATGGCCCGGTTGTGGCAGATGATATTAGCGCCGCGTTCGAAACGCTTTCGGCTGATCGTCTCGTGATCAAACGGCAGATCGGAGCAGGCGCAGCCGGGCAGATTGTGTATCACCGGGAAGATGACATNTCCGATTTCCCGCATGCCGCAATGATTCAGCCATTCATTAGGGCGATCCGGGAAGAAGGGGAATTCAGCTTCATTTTCATTGGTGGCACGTTCTCTCACGCCGTCCTCAAGAGGCCGAAATCTGGAGACTATCGGATACAGGCGACCTTTGGCGGAGTTGATATGCCGATCACGCCGACTACGCGAGATCTGCAGTCCGCTGAACGTGTTTTGAGCGCTCTCAACGAGGTGCCGCTTTATGCACGAATCGATATGGTCCGATTGGAAAGTGGCANTTTATCTCTTATGGAGCTCGAGCTGATTGANCCATTCCTCTATCCCGGGAAAACTGGAAGATTGGGTGTGCTTTTTGCGGAGGCTTTGCTGAAGCAATTAAATTGCTGATTTTCCACATGAAATGATGCGTTCTAGAACTACAAAAAGCAGTCAGCATGATTTATGTTATCGTCAAACAAAACTGGACGTGTTTTTCGGACGTTTGGATCGGGTGCGTTAGTCTGCGGCAAGATGGACTTCATTGAAATTTTAAGGCGATGCCTGGCAGGGCAGCGCAAGCTTGGGTCCTGAACTGGGAAGGTTTGGATGTCGAAACCATTTAGTGGTCGAGTTTTGCTGCTCGAAGACAATTTGATCATTGCTATGGATACCGAGATCCTGCTTCAGGAGCTTGGTGCAAGTGAGGTTGTCCTGACCTCGAGTGTCGCTGAAGCTATGGAAGCTTTGTCTGGCCCCCCATTTGATTTCGTTTTAATGGATGTCAATCTTGGCGATGAGACGAGTAGCAAAGTCGCTGAGGCCGTTATTGAAGCTGGAACGCCGTTTGCGTTTGTGACGGGCTATGGGGAGACCCNGGAACTCGTATCGAAATTCGAAAATCCAGTTATCCTTGAAAAGCCATACGAAGGTTCTGCGCTGCAGCGCGCCATGACTGAAGCGCTGGGACGTAAGGCATAAACTGCATCTTGCTCAAATCTGGCCAGGTTTTGGCCCCAGAGCTGCGGTTTTTGGCTGCGTCTTTGCTTCAGGGTCAGCCGTCTTTTCCTTAAATTTACACAGCTCCGATATGGGGCAGACCCAGCAGCGCGGCTTACGGGCGACACAGGTATATCGGCCGTGCAGAATCAGCCAGTGATGTGCGCCCTTCTTGAAGTCTTCCGGAACAACGCGCTCCAGCTGATCNTCCACCTCATCTGGCGTTTTGCCTGGCGCGAGGCCTGTTCGATTGGAGACTCTGAAAATATGAGTATCGACGGCAATGGTGTGCTGACCAAACGCTTCATTCAAAACAACATTCGCTGTCTTTCGGCCGACGCCCGGCAGGCGAACCAGCTCTTCGCGCGTTTGGGGGACCTGCCCGTCGAACTCGTCAATAAGTAGCTGGGACAGTGCGATGACATTCTTGGCCTTGTTTCGCCACAGGCCAATTGTCTTGATGTGCTCGGCAACGCCGTCTTCCCCCAGTGCCAGCATTTTTTCTGGNGTGTCAGCAAGGTCAAACAGCTTCTTCGTGGCTTTATTCACGCCGACATCGGTGGCCTGAGCTGACAGGGCGACCGCAACCACCAGNGTGTAGGGATTGACGAAATCAAGTTCAGTCTTCGGGTCCGGACGGTCAGCAGCGAGAATTTCGAACATCTGCCGTGCTTTGTCTCTGGTGAAGGTTCGGGGTCTCGACTTGCGACGAGTCTTTTNGGGTTTTCCCGTATCTGCCATTGTGACTCCGCGCCGCAGTGTTGAGCTGAAGATAAGAGGTTTCAATTCTGCCTGACTGGCTTAGTTTAGGTGCCAGTGGCACACAAGCCTTCAACGGATTGTATGAATGTCTGACCTATCATCTGCCGATCCGGTGTATCTCGACGCTGTTTTGCAGCCCAACAGATCATTGTCCCAGCCCGGTTTCACGATCTTCATGTCCGTTCTGGCCATTCTGAGCTTTTTCTCAGGCATGGCGTTTCTGTCGCTTGGTGCATTTCCGATCATAGGTTTTTTCGGTCTGGATGTGCTGGCTGTCTGGATCGCATTTCGGGTGTGCTTTCGCTATCAGCGCCAATGGACGCGGGTTCGCGTCACCGCACGTCACCTGCGGGTGGATCATCGCAACCCGGCCGGCAGGAAGAGCTTTGTCGAGCTCCCGGCGGCGTTTGCCCGAATAGAACTTGAAGAGCCGCTCACGCCGCACAGCTGGCTGACGCTGTCTCACCGGCGCGAAGCCTATGTGATCGGCCGGTTTCTGACTGTGGAGGAGCGCAAGAGTCTGGCGGATGCAATCCGTGCTGCGCTTCAGCAGGCGCGCGCTGAACGTCACCCTCAGCCTGTCTGATTTGATGATGGCAAGTTTCAGGTGGAGCGCGCATTCTGGCAGTGCGAAACTGGAGTCATGACCAGACAGGGCAGACCCATGACCAAGATTCCTCTTGATGAACGCTGCGTCGCCTATGACCGCATGGCAAACGTGCTGAGCTATCTCGGTGACAACTGGAAGAACCGGCCAACGCTTTCGGAAACCGCCGAAGAGTTCGGCTTGTCGCCATTCCATTTCCAGAGAGAGTTCACCCGATGGGCCGGCGTGACGCCAAAGCAATACGTCTCGGCGCATGCCCATATGGCGGCCGGCGAAGCCTTGAGGCAGGGCGCCAGCGTGCTGGATGCGAGTTTTGAAATTGAGGCCTCCGGCCCATCCCGGCTTCATGATCTGTTTATCGCGCACGAGGCGCTAACGCCTGGGGAGGCGGGTTCAGGCGGACGAAACGTTGCGCTGACAATCGGCAAGGGGCCCACGCCCTTCGGCATGGGTGTGTTCCTCTTTTCTGATCGCGGCCTTGTGGCGCTTGGCTTTGTTGACGAAAACCCAGAGCAGGTGGCGCGGCTGGGAGAGCATACCGGGCGAACTGAAGCCGATGCCTTCAAAGATCTGGCCGGTCGCTACCCAAATGCAGATATTCGCCGGGATGATACGGTCGCGACCCGATTTGCCGAAAAGGTTTTCGAGCCCGGCGCGAGTATTCCGCTCGCACTCTATGGCACACCGTTTCGCCGACAGGTGTGGCGTGCGCTTCTGGAGATTCCGGTCGGCCAGACGCGCACCTATGGCGACCTTGCGCGCCACATCGGCAAGTCCAGCGCAGCGCGTGCAACCGGAACAGCCGTCGGTGCAAATCCGATCTCATGGTTCATTCCCTGTCATCGGGCCTTGGCTTCTGATGGTCGGCTACATAATTATCATTGGGGTGTACGGCGCAAACGCGCCATGCTCGCCCTCGAAGCCGGATTGACCGAAGCGCAAGCTGGCTGAACTCGAATAACCGGGAGCCGTCTGCGTGGAATTTGTCCTTTTCGGAATTGTAGGATTTTTCCTGCTGTGGGCGGCGTTTATCGGATGGACATATTTCGGCGTCCGGCGCGAGGCGCGCGTGGTTTACAATGCGGCCAGAGATCGCAGAGAATTCCCAAGCGATGAGCCCTATCCGCCATTCGAGCGGGCCTATCTGAAAACCAGTATCCTCCGCGTATCGATCTATCGGTGGGTGGCGAGTGTTACGGCCGTCATTGCGCTTCCGCTTCTTGTCTGGATTCTGAACTCGCTCTGGGTACGCGCATATTACGCCTTTGGCGTGGACGCCGTGTTCGAAGAAGGCACACTCATCCATTCCTTCTTTCTGGCGGTCGGGTGTATTGCCGGGCTTGTCTTCATCGCAGGCTTTTTCGCGCGCGCTTACCACAAGAACCGCCCATTTGACTTCGACCTCGCCTGGGAAGAAGAAAAGCGAAAGTCAGACAGCGGCGTGTCGCCAGCTGCTGTCGCAAATGAAGAGCAGAAGACCCAATGACAATTGAATTCCTCCATACCATGATCCGTGTCAGCGACATCGACGCCACGCTCAGATTTTTTGTCGATGGCCTCGGGCTTCAGGAAGTGAGCCGGGTGGACAATGAGGCTGGTCGTTTCACGCTCGTCTTTCTGGCCTCACCTGACGACATTGAACGTACCGGGTTTGATACCTCCGGGTCTCCACTGCGCTCAGGCCTGCCTATGGTTGAGCTGACCTATAATTGGGACCCTGAAGAATATTCGGGCGGTCGTAATTTCGGTCACCTCGCCTATGAGGTCAGCAATATCTACGACACGGTCGAGCATCTCGCCAAAATGGGAATCACGATCAATCGCCCGCCACGGGATGGGCGCATGGCCTTCGTGCGCACCCCGGATAATATTTCAGTGGAGCTGTTGCAAAAGGGTGATGCGCTGCCGCCAAAAGAGCCATGGGCCAGTGCAGAAAACATTGGCAGCTGGTAGTTTGACCCCGGGAGTCAGACCGTGACGCCCGCCATCCGGCGAAAGGATTGAAGCACGCCAAGCTGATCGCGTGTCGGCTGGCCTTCCGCCTCAGACACCTGAATCAGCATATCATCAAGCTCCACAACATCTTCGCCTGAGACGTCACGCAGAATGATTTTCACCATTTGGCGGATCAGGCGATCTGTTCCTGCGTCCGGCGCGCTCACCCATGCGGCTTGCGTCAGAATTTCGTCGGCTTCAGCCTGATCAAATTCAAATTGCTCGACGATGATCTCCTGAATGCGTTGTTTCTGGCCTATAGTGACCTCGCCGCGCGCTCGGGCAATTTCCAACATCAAAATCACGGCCGCTTCACGCGGGTCATTGACCAATTGCATTCCAGCTTTGCCTGCACGACGGCGAAAAGCCATGCGTCTGGGCAAGCCCGCAGCGCCCTTGGTGAAATCAGAAATTTCGCGCGCCGCATGAGAAGCGGCCTGAATGCGCCAGATGATCACGCCGATTGTGCTCAACACGCCCAAAACCATCATCAAGATGTGCAAGGCTACCTCCCGGATTATCTGATGAAGATGACCTTCAGCTGAGGTTTCGTCGAGTCGCTTTTGTCAAATCATCCTGTGCGAAGGCGATCGCTTCACGGATGGCGGCCTGCCAGTCTTCAATCGTTCCGGCGGACTGTGCCTTCTCCGGGAAGGTGACAGAGCGGGACGCGTTCACAACTCCGCCTTCGAGCATGCCATTTACAGGCACAAACCCGGAAACAGCGGCATCTGCGCCCGCACCCTGCGCGCCATAGCCCGGAACCAGAAGAAGATTGTCCGGCGCGGCGTCCCGAATTCTGCGAGCTTCCTCAGGCGCTGTGGCGCCAGACACCATCATCAGGCCAGACCAGGGGGAATCCTTGCCTTTCAGACGAGCCCCGGCGGCTTGAAACTCTCGCGCCATGCGCAGATAGATCGGCTCGCCATCGACTTCCAGTTCCTGGATATCGGCTGCGCCCGGATTGGAGGTTCGCGTCAGCACAGCGATACCCCGTCCCTGAGATTCGCTGGCGTCAATAAATGGGGTGAGTGTTTCCAGTCCCATATAGGGGTTCACTGTCAGCACATCGCAGGGGCACGCAGCGTTCTCGCCCAGATAGGCATCGGCATAGCCTTTGGCTGTAGAGCCAATATCACCGCGCTTGGCGTCAAGAATCACAAGAAGCCCGGCATCTCGCGCTGTTTTGCAGACATGNTCAAGCGCTGCCATGCCCGGGCTACCCCAGAGCTCAAANAATGCAGCCTGCGGCTTGATGCATGCGACCTGCCCGGCCGCAGCTTCGATAATTCCGTCAGNCCAGACNGCAATCGAGCCGGCGCTCGGTTGNCCAAACAGTTTCGGAAACATGCCGGGATGAGGGTCGATCCCCACGCAAAGCGGGCCGAGAGCTCTGGTCTTTTCGATCAGTCGGTCTGCAAAAGGTCGGGCCATATTCAGTATCTTTCCGGGCAGTGAACTTTGACGACGGTCAGATTGCGGCGGAGGCGGTCGCCTTCACCGCCATAATTCTGTGTCGAGATTGGTCGGGTCTCTCCTGCTTGTGGCTGATAATCAGCTTCTGTTGCAAGAAAGTATCGGATTGTTGACGGTGCCGTTGTGTAAATACGGCCACGACGAGGACTCTCTGCAACCGTAACGCCGATCACTTCGCCTGCAGAATCGAAAAGTGGGCCACCGCTAATGCCGCCCAGTGAGCCATTGAGGTTTCGGGTACGGCCAGATTCTGCCCAGGCGAGCACCGGTTCGGTCACATTGTATTTTCCGCGTGAGGTCATGCGAGAGCGCGAGAGCAGTTTGGACGTCACTTCACCGGGCCTGCCTTGAGGGAACCCAATGTGAAAGCCAGGCTGGCCTACATTCAGATTGGCTTCCAGATCCAATTGTGCCGGGTCGGCAGCGCCTTCTGTGTACAATAGGGCAAGATCACCCGATTGCAGGGTTTCGTAACGTTCCACCGGAACAATGCGGTTNGGCCCGACGCGGATCATGAGATTGCTGCAGCCGTCCACGACATGGCGGGCCGTTAGCCACATGCCTTCGCTGGAAATTGAAAAAGCGGTCCCAACACTGGGACCGGCACGATCACCCACCTCGACCAGAACTTCTTCATCAAACCGACTGGGGGCGGGCAGGGGAATTTCAGATACTTCCAGCTCTTCAGGCAGGGAGGGCGGCGCATCCAACTCGCCCTGATTGCGCGAGAAGAGGCCATAAAGAACCGCCGACAAAACCACGGCGTATATGAACCAGTCCGGGATCTTCACCGATCAGCCCTAACTCGCCATGGGTGCCGGAACCCAGAGCGCCGCACCCACAATGAGTGCGGATGAGATCTTCACGGCGATCAAGAGGATGGCGGCACCGGCTTCATCATTCTCAATCCGCTTTGGCAGATCTTTGAGGATGAGATCGACCACACGGAATGAAAAGAGCTGAATCAGCAATGCCACAACGCCCCAAACGAGCAAATCAAACAGGGAAACACTAGTTGCGAGGGCGGAGGAAATTGGGATAGTCAGGCCGATAATGACCCCGGCAAGGCCGAGGCCGGCGGAGGCGTTGCCGTTCCGAAGGAGTTCCAGCTCCTTCATTGGCGTGAGGATCACATAGACGACACAGCTGAGGATTAGAAGCGCACCTGCAGCGAGCGCACTGATCAGGAAATTGTCAAAGCCATGCACAAATGACTGTATTGCCGCGTCCATTTCTCTCCCCGTACTCGTACAATGCTTGCGTCAAACTCATTTTGGTCCGATGCGTTATTCTCTTCTTCTTATTCAGCGAGATATCTCATGCTTCAAGGAAAAACATCTCTTGTCACCGGTTCAACCAGCGGAATCGGCAAGGCTGTTGTGACCCGATTGGCTGAGGCCGGATCAGATGTCGTCATCAACGGATTTGGCGATGCCGACGAGATCGAAGCATTTCGCGCGTCTCTGGAGCACGACTACAACGTGCGCGCGATCTATCTGAATTTCGATCTGACAAAGTCAGATGCCATCGAAGAGATGATGGACGACATTTCTGAAAAACTTGGGCCCGCCGATATCATCGTCAACAATGCAGGCATACAGCACGTCGCGCCGATTGAAGAGTTTCCGGTGAGCAAATGGGACCTCATCATCGCGCTCAATCTGTCAGCATCATTTCACACGACGCGTCTCGCGCTGCCCTATATGAANAAGCAGAAATGGGGGCGGATCGTGAATATGGCGTCGGCCCACGCCTTGGTCGCTTCGCCCTATAAGTCTGCCTATGTTTCGGCAAAACACGGGATTGCCGGTCTCACAAAAACGGTGGCGCTGGAAGGTGCAGAGCATGGCGTTCGATGCAACGCCGTGTGTCCGGGCTACGTCCACACACCTCTGGTCGACGGGCAGATCGCTGATACNGCGAAGTCGCGCGGTATTTCTGAGGAGGAAGTCAAGAAAGACGTGATCCTGTCAGCTCAGCCGACCAAGGAGTTCGTCACGCCTGAACAGGTGGCNGAGCTTACAAAATTCCTGTGTTCACCTGCAGCCGACCAGATTAATGGGGCACTTATGTCCATGGATGGCGGATGGGTCGCGCAATAGGGCGCCCAACCATCCGGCTCCGCAATTTCAGCGCCGGATAAACTCAAACCAGACGGGCTTGCAATCGCCGAGTTTTTTCAGCTGGTAACGGGTGGGTTCATGATCTGGCGGATCATGACGCCAGTCATCGGCCCGTCCCGCCTGCCAGTCGAATTCCGGATGCCGATTGAAATTCCATAGGGCTTCATCGGCATAACTCGCGACATCGGTCGCGAAGCGGACCATCGCGCCTGGCCGAAGCACATGAGCCAGTTCGTCAAGAAAGGCTTGTTGTATCAGCCGCCGTTTTTGTTGACGGCGTTTCGGCCAGGGGTCCGGAAACAGGATGAAGGCGCGATCAATCATGGCCTTTTCCATATTCGGCAGGACCTGACGCACATCATCTGCGTGGAGTCGCACGTTTCTCAGATTGTTTTCGTCAATCCCGGTCAGCGCTTTGGCCACGCCATCGATAAAAGGTTCGGCGCCAATCATACCGACATCGCTGTGACGCCTGGCATTTCGGACCAGATGTTCGCCACCACCAAAACCGATCTCCAGCCATATTTCTTCGACCGCGCCGAAGAGATCGTCGCGGCAAATTGGTGTGTCGGTTGGGAGGCTGATCTCAGGAAGCAGTGCATCGACAAGATGTTTCTGCCGCTTGGACAATGGCCGCCCATCACGGCGGCCAAATGTCTTGATCTCACGGAAATGCTTTTCTTCCGTCATGTCTCTGACTGTTCTGAAATCTTAGAGAAGAGATTTCAGCTGGTCAGCCAGATCGACTTTTTCCCAGGAGAAACCGCCGTCGGCATCAGGCTCACGGCCAAAGTGTCCGTATGCTGCTGTGCGCGCATAGATTGGCTTGTTGAGCTGAAGGTGTGTGCGAATGCCCTTCGGAGAGAGGTCCATCAGATCACGCAGAGCAGATTCGATCTTCACCACGTCCACTTTCTCTGTGCCGTCGCAGTTGACGTAGACGGAGAGCGGCTTGGCGACGCCAATGGCGTAGGAGACCTGGATCGTGCAGCGGTCAGCCAGACCAGCAGCGACGACGTTCTTGGCGAGGTACCGGCAGGCATAAGCGGCGGAGCGGTCAACTTTCGTCGGGTCCTTACCGGAGAATGCACCGCCACCATGCGGCGCAGCACCACCATAGGTGTCGACGATGATCTTACGACCCGTCAGGCCGGCGTCACCATCGGGACCACCAATGACGAAGTTGCCTGTTGGGTTCACATAAAACTCGTCTTCGGGTGGGAACCAGCCTTCAGGCAGAACCTCTTTGACGATCGGACGCACCAGTTCGCGGATGTCGCCCGGGGTGAAACCAAATTTGTGCTGTGTTGAGACAACGATACTTTCAACAGAGACCGGTCGGCTGTTTTCATAACGCAGCGTGACCTGAGACTTTGCGTCAGGCTCAAATTCTGGCTGTTCGCCTGATTTGCGAAGCTCGGCCATACGCTTGAGAATGCGGTGGGAATACGCAATCGGTGCCGGCATGTATTCGAGCGTTTCATTGGTCGCAAAACCAAACATGATGCCCTGGTCGCCCGCACCTTCTTCTTTGTTCTCGCCCGCATCAACGCCCATGGCGATATCGCCGGACTGGGCATGAAGCCGGTTGATCAGCTCGGCAGTGCGCCAGTGGAAGCCCTTCTGGTGATAGCCGATATCTTTCACGGCATCGCGTACCGTTTTCTACATTTCCTCAAGGGATGGCATCAGGTCTTCCGGCATGCGCATTTCGCCGGCCAGTACGATGAGATTCGTAGTAGTAAGCGTTTCGCAGGCAACGCGTGCCTCTGGAAAGCGACCAATGAAGAGATCAACGATCGAGTCCGAAATGCGGTCACAGACCTTGTCTGGGTGACCTTCCGAGACGCTCTCGCTCGTGAACATATAGTTAGTACGGGTCAACGTGTGCCCCCTTGCATGAAAATGGACGGCTCTTCGGCGTCAGGCCGGAGAGGTGTTAGCAAGGGGAAACGTATAAAGGTATCGTTATATGTTCAAGAGAAGAATTATTCTTCGTCTTCCCGGAAAGAAGAATTCCGGCTGAATGACTCAGCAGCGGCCTTTACGGCATCGAGAAGAGATTTGCGCAAACGCGGATCCGGAATGCTCTGGAAAGCGGTCACGAGATCAATCGTGTTCGCGTCGATCATGCCAGCGAGATCGCCATCATCACCATCTTCGGCAACGCCAAGCGCAGCCAGATCGCCGACTTCGTCCACGCCCTGATAGAAATAATTGATCGAGACTTCCAGGACTTTGGCAACATCAAACAGGCGTCCAGCTGAGATGCGGTTTACGCCTTTCTCGTATTTCTGAACCTGCTGAAATGTGAGTCCAAGCAATTCACCGAGGCGTTCCTGACTAAGTTTCAGCTCCCGGCGGCGCCAGCGGATCCTACGACCCACATGCTTATCAATAATGTTGGGCAGCTTGTTCTCAGACATTACTTACTCGGCTCGCTCGTAAAAGTGCCTGTTTGTGCTTGACCATTTGACAAGTCAAGTCTTCCTGCCGTAAAAATAAGTAAACATGATCAGCATTACTATCGCAATAGAAGAAAAAACTATTCCAAATCTACCGTAAGTTGTGCTGATCTTTTGCGATGGTACTGTAGAGTCTACGACCTTGAGTGGCACTAACTTGTGCGTTTTCAATGAAGTTATTGACGACACTTCACGTCCGTAAGCATTCACCACAGCAGAAACCCCCATATTTGCGGCCCTTACAAGAGGTCGGCCTGTTTCAATTGCGCGATATCGGGCGTGCGCATAATGTTGCTGGGGGCCAACACCTTCTCCAAACCAGCTATCAATCGAAATATTCACAATGAAGTGAGAGTCTCCAGCTGTTCGTCTTACGAGGCCGGGAAATAAAGCTTCGTAACAGATCAGCGGCAGAAAAGTTGTTCTGTCACCCAGTCTCAGAGGTGTTGCGGCTGGTCCCGGTGTGAAGCCGGCTGTCGCCTGTTGCTGGAGTGCGCCGGGAAGTATTGCGCTGATCGCGTGTCCAAAGGGGATGAAATCAGCTGCAGCCAACTCGCCGAAGGGTACAAGGCGATGCTTGTCGTAGATAGCAAGTGGGCCAGAAAATCGACTGCGTTCATTCAGAACTGCCAGGCTGTTGAACCAATTCGTATCACCGTCTGGCTGACGCTCGATTCTTGATGTTCCCACGATCAGAGTGCGATCGCCGAGCTGGAGTGTCGTTGCATCGAGGGCGTCAGGGTCCTGGAGCAGTGGCATTGGCAGCGCAGCTTCCGGCCAGACAACAAGTCTGGGCTCATCTGGAAAGTCGTCTCCTGTTCCGATCAGGTAAGCATTCAGAATATCGATAGCGGCCTGTTGTCTGAGCCGCGCTGTCTCGACCGGGTTACCGTCAGGGGACACCGGATATTTTTGCATCTGATCAATCTGCGCATCCACGATCCGGACAGACGTCAGTGTGTCCTGTTCCTGGTGTTGCAGTCTTTGAGATCCCCAGGCCCAGGCAGTTACGAACACAACAACGCCGATCAATAAGGGTGCCACCCGGCCAAATGCCGCGCCTGAAGGGCGGTAGTCTGCAAGAGCGGCTGGCGATGCTGCCAGCATGAGCGTGAGGATTGAAAGCCCCCAGAGCCCCAGGAGCGACGCTGTCTGAGATATGGCATCGCCCGGCACCCAAATCATGCCCGGCCAGTTCCAGGGAAATCCGCCAAAGACAATACCGCGCAGAGCTTCACATAGGGAAAGACAGACTGCAAAAAGAAAGATCCGGCCAGGTGTTTTATTCCAGAAACGTCCGGCCGCCAGACTTCCTGCGCCAAAGAAAAGTCCAAGCCCTGCGGGCAGCAAAATCAGCGGCATCCAGATGAACCAGATGTGCCGGACCGGATCTACGAGAAAGGGAGAGGCGGTCCAGTGCATGCTGGCAATGGTGAAGCCTGCCCCGAACGCCCAGCCTCGGGCAAACATGGCCCGTCCCCAGTGTGGCTTAGCGTGCGCACCATCAAGGAGCCAGACCAGCAGGCTGACCGATAAGATATAGACGGGCCAGATATTAAAAGGCGCAAACGCAAACAGCGTGAGGACGCCGCATACGAAAGAAAGCCCCAGCGATTGCAAAGGCGTCAGGCCGGCCACCAGAGAATGGAGGCTGCCAAGAGTGGGTTGGGACGGCCGGGCCAAGCAGAACTCCGTTAGTGTTTTTCTGGGTCGCCTGACTCAGTATTCCCTGATTTGCCGTTGGATTCTACCGGACAGCGCAGACGAATACGCCGAATACGACGTGTGTCGGCATCAAGGATTTCCATATCCACGCCGTTGGGGTGGCGAATGATCTCACCGCGCTGTGGTACGCGGCCGGCTATGGCGAACACCACGCCGCCGAGCGTGTCAATGTCGTCTTCAAACTCGAGCAAAGACATATCGAGGCCGGAATCCTCTTCAAAATCGGGGATCTCTGCGCGGGCATCCACTTCCCATATGCCCCGACCCCGTGAGGTGATGTAAGGCACATCGTCGTCATGTTCGTCTTCGATCTCTCCGACGATTGTCTCAACCAGATCCTCCAGAGACACAATCCCGTCGGTCCCGCCGTATTCATCAACCACCAGAGCAAGGTGAATGCGCGTGGACTGCATCTTTAGAAGAAGATCGGGCAGACGCATGCTTGGCGGCACATAGAGAATCTCGCGCCTCAAATTATTTAGCGGTTTGACTTCGTCTGTTTCCTGACCGTCTCCGCGGTCGGCAAGTACGGAAACCAGGTCTTTGATGTGTACGACGCCAATCGGATCATCCAGGGTTTCGCGATAAACCGGCAGGCGGGAATGCGTTGTGTCGGCGAACAGACGAACCAGATCTGCGAGTGTGGTTTGTTCTTCGACAGCAATGATTTCTGCGCGCGGGATCATGACATCTTCAACGCGCATGCTCTCGAATTCAGCAATACGCAATCGAATCTCGGCGGGTGAGGGTGTTGCTGTCTGGATGAAGTCCGGAGACGTTTTCGGCTCCGGTTCGGAATGACGTGACAGGGCCGCGGTCAAGCGACCGATAAGACTCTGCCCAGGTGATGGGTCTGCGGTGTCCACTGGGACGAATTTCCCCTTATTTTTCTTCGCTGGCCGAATACGGGTCAGCATAACCTAATTCAGCAAGAATGTCGGCTTCTAATGTTTCCATCTCGGAGGCTTCAGTATCTTCGATGTGGTCATATCCAAGCAGATGTAAATATCCATGGATGAGCAAGTGACTGAAATGGGCTTCAAAGCTGCGATTTAGTTTTGCCACATCAGCGGTGAAGACACCGTAACCAAGCGCGATATCACCCAGAAAGCCTGACCTGAAGGCCAGTTCGTCGGCCGGAAAAGACAGGACGTCGGTGGGTTTGTCTTTCCGGCGCCAGTCGCGATTCAGATTCTGCATTTCCTCATCGTTGGTGAGAAGCAGGTCAACAAGGCCGGTGCGTGAGGNGTGGGCGGCAGCAGANATGGCGCGGCGCGCCAGCTCTGCCAGTGCGGTTTCGTCNCCGTGTTTCAGCCAGGCATCATCTTCGATGCGAAGGTCGATCTCCGGATNTNCTGNATGGTCAGCCACCATCAGAACGTCCATCGTCTTCAGACTTNCGCTCAGAGCGTTCATAGGCATCCACAATACGCGAGACGAGGTCATGCCGGACCACATCGCTGCCCGAAAGGCGCATCTGCTTCACGCCGGTTACCGAGCGCAAAATATGCAAGGCATGAGGCAGGCCGGATGGCTGTTTCGTGGGCAGGTCCACCTGAGATGGGTCACCCGTCACCACCATGCGTGAATTCCGGCCGAGGCGCGTCAGCACCATCTTCATCTGCGGAATGGTTGCGTTCTGAGCTTCATCCACGATGACGAAGGCATTCTTCAGTGTGCGACCGCGCATAAAGGCCAGAGGCGCGACTTCGATCTCGCCACGCATGCGGCGGCGATCCAGTTGGTCCTGACCGAAGAGTTCGCGCAGGGAATCCCAGATCGGCAGCATATAAGGGTCAATTTTGTCTTCGAAGTCACCTGGCAGGAAGCCTAACTTCTCGCCCGCTTCTACGGCGGGACGGGCTACAATCAAGCGTTCGCGCTTGCCAGAGACAAGCTCTGCAGCGCCAACTGCGACCGCCAGAAACGTTTTACCGGTACCGGCCGGACCGACACCGAACACCAGACCCGCAGATTCATCCTGAAGTGCAGACAGATAGGCCTGTTGGCCAGCCGTCTGTGCCTGAATGCGGGTTTTCAGCCCTTTTACAGGTCCGCCCGGCTTCATGCCGACATTAAGGGCCAGATTGATAGCACCCTCAAATTCGAGTTCGCTTGGTTTTGTCCCGGAGAGAATTTTCTGCAGATACGCGCCGAGCGCAGACTCGGCGATCGCGACGCCTTCGGCCGCACCGAAAAGCATAACGCCACCTCCCTGGCTATCGGCGCGCAGGCTGTAGTCTTCAAAGCGCTGCTCCAGCCGTTCGAGATTGCGATGGTGCGGTCCGCAAATGGTCTGCAGGGTTTCTGGATCGCTGACGGAAAAGATGCGGCTCACCGGGACATTCGGTGAAGACGGGCGCAGACTCAAAGGGCGGGCTCCGGTGTTTTGGCAAGGCGTCCGCCGACAGAATTCAGCGTGGCATTTTCCATGGTNACGTCGACGATTTGTCCGATCAGGCTTTCATCGCCTTCGAAGTGAGTGGCCTGCAGGTAAGGCGTGCGTCCTGCAAGCTGACCGGCATTGCGCGCTGTGCCCGTGACAAGCACAGGCAGAGTTTTGCCGATCTGACTTTGATTGAAGCGAGTTTGTTGATCGCGAAGCAGGGCCTGAAGNCGCTGAAGCCGCTCGTCCATCACCTCCATCGGCACCTGGCTGAACATGTCAGCCGCTGGTGTGCCCGGGCGGCGCGAATACTTGAATGAATACGCAGCGGCATAGTCGATGGTTTCGACAAGGCGNATCGTGTCTTCAAAGTCTTCATCGCGTTCGCCNGGAAAGCCGACAATGAAGTCNGANGTNACCGCCATATCNGGNCGAACNGCNCGNAGNTGTTCGATAATNTCGANATAGCGCTCCGCTGTGTGACCGCGATTCATGGCTTTGAGAATAGCATTCGAGCCCGCCTGAACCGGCAGATGCAGATACGGCATAAGCTTTTCTGTGTCGCCGAAAGCAGCAATCAGATCGTCATCCATGTCACGCGGGTGCGAAGTCGTAAAACGGATCCGATCGAGACCATCAATCTTTGCGAGATGGCGGATCAGTTGGCCGAGGGACCAGTCATCACCACCCTCCAGCGATGGCGCTCGCCCATGATAGGCATTGACGTTTTGACCGAGCAGATTGATTTCGCGCACGCCCTTGCGGACGAGGCCGCGTGCTTCCGCAATAATTGCATCCACNTCGCGGGAGTATTCAGCGCCGCGCGTATAGGGCACAACACAGAAGGCGCAGAATTTGTCACATCCTTCCTGAACGGAGAGGAAAGCGGACGGACCATCGACCTCGCGATCAATTGGCAGCGCGTCGAACTTTTCTTCGACTTCGAACTCAGTTTCCAGGCGCTCGCCAGCCGCGCGGTGAACGCGCGCAATCATCTCTGGCAGTTTGTGATAAGCCTGAGGGCCAAGCACTAGATCGACCGCTGGCTGGCGGCGCATGATTTCTTCGCCTTCAGCCTGCGCAACGCAGCCCGTGACGCCAAGCAGCATATTGCCACCCGACGCAGCCTTTAGGCGTTTCAATTGGCCGAGCTCGGAGAAGACCTTTTCGGTCGCCTTCTCGCGGATATGGCAGGTGTTCAGGAGTACAAGGTCAGCCTCATCCGGCGTATCCACCGGCGCATAACCCAACGGCGCAAGCACGTCCTTCATCCTTTCGGAATCATAGACGTTCATCTGGCAGCCATAGGTTTTAATATAGAGGCGTTTGGTCGCCGCAGTCATTTCAGCTCGTTTGGTCAGGAATTCTCTTTGTCATCGAGCGGAACACCATACAGCTCCAGTCGATGATCAACCAGCTTGTAACCCAGTTTCTTCGCGATCTCAACTTGAAGGCGCTCAATCTCTTCATTCACGAATTCAATCACGTCGCCAGTCCGTACGTCGATCAGGTGATCATGGTGATCATCAGTNGCTTCTTCAAANCGCGAACGTCCATCGCGGAAGTCGTGACGTTCGATAATTCCGGCTTCTTCGAANAGTTTGACGGTCCGATAGACAGTGGCCAGTGAAATGTTGCGNTCCACACCAGATGCGCGGCGGTGAAGCTCTTCCGCATCAGGGTGGTCTTCAGCTTCTGAAAGAATGCGCGCAATCACACGGCGCTGTTCTGTCAGTCGCAATCCGTTTTTCTGGCAGAGGTCTTCAATCCGGCTCATTTTCTCTTCCTGACTGTCTGTCACATATGCCGCTATTGGCTTTCAAGGTCCAGTCACCTGACTCAAATGATAGGTTTTATCATGAGGATTGCGTCAACCGCTTTGTCNTTTCCGCGNGAATAATACNGCTTTCTTCGGCCATTTGCCGTGAAGCCACAGCTNTCATACGNAGAAATAGCGGGCTGGTTGTCTTCAGCGACNTCCAGAANAAGTTTCTTTCGTCCGCTCTCGGCGAGGGTTTCGGAAATTCCCTCCAGCANGGCCCTTCCAATGCCGGACCTCTGATGCTTCNGGGCGACGAGAATTGTCAGGATTTCCGCNCANTCCTCNTCAATNTTGAGCAGCACAGCATAGCCNACAATGTCTCCGTCCAGCTTGCCGATCACGCCCCAATGCTGAGGATTTTCAACTGATGCGAGAAAGTCCCTGNGCGNCCAGCGCTCNGCTTNGGAAAAACTCGTCTCGTGCAGGGCGCACAGGGTTTCACACACTTCTGGTGTGGCGCTGGAAAGAGGTTCAAACGAGAGGTTTGGCGGGGACGGCATCGGGTTCACGAACATAAACGGGGCTCGGCGCACGCACGGAAGCAGGGAAGCGCACCGCATAAAGCGCGACGCTGGCTGCAGAGGGCTCAACCAACTGAACAACACTGTCTGGCAGGTTCGCGTTGAGTGTCTCAACCCCCTCTGTGGTTGTGGCGAGGCTTGGCATGCGTCCGCCGTCAGCCGCAGCTTTCCAGTGGGCGATGAGGTCAGCCACGCCCAACTCCACCGGCTCCTCGGTTTCTTGCAGACTGAAATCCTGCGCCCAGAAGGAGAGGTCTGGTGGACGTANTTTTGCCGGAATCAGACCGAGTGNGGGTCGTGGAAGGGAAACACAAAGCGCCTGCAGGCTGGTNACGCCACGTGCTTCAACACCGTTGGCNAGCGCCAGNCCNCGNGCGAAGGCCACACCGATTCGAATACCGGTAAAGCTGCCGGGTCCGACACAAACTGCGATCTGATCGAGCTTGTGGAGCTCGACATCTGCCTGTCTCGCCACTTCGGCGACAATGCGCGGCAAATGTTCGTCCTGTCCGCGGCGCATTGGCTCTGAGAGCTCGGCCAGGCAGGTTTCGCCGCGCAGAAGGGCCGCGGCGCAAGCAGGCCCCGCCGTATGAATGCCCAGCGTGAGCATGCTCAGAGGATTTTGCAGGCCGTATCAAAGGCAAGGCGTGGAGACCGGGGTTTCGGCGAACCCGGCACACCATAGGCAAGATTGCAGATGAAATTGGAGGTCCAGTTTTCCATCTCCGGATCGTTTCGGAAAAACTCCTTATCGACGCCGTTCTGGTCGAAACCCGACATCGGGCCGCAATCAAGGCCCATGGCGCGTGCCGCAATCATGAAATAAGCACCCTGAAGCGATCCGTTGCGGAAGGCGTTCTCCGCACGTTTCTGCGGATCGCTAAACCAGTCCTTGGCTCCCGGATTGTGCGGAAAAAGCTCTGGAATCTTCTCATGAAACTCCAGGTCATGAGCGATGATGACCGTCCACGGCGCTTCGATCGTCTTCTCGCGATTGCCTTCAGACATATGCGGTGCGAGGCGCTCTTTCGCGGCTTCAGACCGGATAAAGAGAAAACGGGCCGGGCAGCAGTTTGCGCTGGTCGGACCAAACTTCATCAGGTCGTAAGTGTCCTTGATGAGCTTCTCAGGAATGTCCTTTTCCTGCCACTCGCTATAGGAGCGGGCCTCGGTGAAGATCTGCTTCAGGCTGTCTGTTGGCAGCGGTTCGGACATCTTTATTCTCCGGTTTGAATATGAAATCAGAGGGCAGCTTCGACGCCGGTGACTTCTGGCACATAGTGGCGAAGCATATTCTCAATACCCTGTTTCAGGGTCATGGTTGAGGATGGGCAGCCCGCGCATGCGCCGCGCATATGAAGTGTGACAAGACCTGTTTCAGGGTCAAACCGGTCAAACTGAATATCGCCGCCATCCTGAGCCACTGCTGGCCGAACGCGAGTTTCGATAAGTTCTTTAATCTCTGAGACGATTTCGGCGTTGTCGCCCTCATAGACGATCTCATCCTCCGCGCCTGCTTGCTGCGCGCCATCTTCAATGACAGGCAGGCCAGACGTGTAGTGGTCCATAATGGCCGCCAGCGACATGGTTTTTACATGGCGCCAGTCTGCTTCTGCCGATTTGGTGACGGAGACGAAATCGCTGCCGAGAAAAACGCGTGCGACGCCCTGAACCTCGAACAGGCGCGTGGCCAGTGGAGAGGCTTTGGCCTCTTCCTCGGATGCATAATCGAGCGTGCCTTCGCCGAGAACGTCCTGGCCTGGCAGGAATTTCAGCGTGTCAGGATTTGGCGTAGCTTCGGTCTGAATAAACATGAGCGGGTGAACTCCTTACTTAGAGCGTGACATGGACACCCGCGCGCCTGAAATCAACTCTTCTGTACCAGTGGGAGGGAACCGGATGACGGTGTGCCAGCAATAAGCGTGTTGAGTGCTTCCAGCTGTGTATGCGTTTGTCCGACCAGAAATGCCAGAACCACCACATCGTCTCCCCCAAGACTGAATGTGCCCGGCGCTGGATTGGAGACGATGAGCGGGCGCGGCTTGAGAGCCTGAGACAGTGCAGTCTGCGCTGCTGCAAAGGCGCTGCGATATCCCGGTTCCGTTATGGAGATTGCCTCGCTCGCTTTAAGAAGCGCGCCAATGGCATAAATCCGGCCCAGAACACGAAAATAGATTTCCGTGCGTGCCGGGCTGACAGGCGCTCTGCTACCCGTTCTCGACATTCGCGCAAGATCTTCCGCGGAGCTATTGAGCAGATCAGAATAAAGACTGATTTCCTGAGCGAACAGATCATCTCTGGATAAGTCAGAAAGCACGGCGCGGGCTTTCAGCCCGTCAAATCGGCGCATGGCTTCTATTGCGGCGCGTATGCGGCTTTCAGCTTCTTCGGATATGGCCTGAGCAAGCAGACCCGATGCCAGCATCAGGTCTCTGTCTGGTCGGGATGCATTGGCGAGCTCTGCGCGGCGTCGGGCAAACTCGGACACCACATCTGTGAGGCCGGACTGAAAGGCCGGCATTGCCGTCAGCCGCGCTTGCGGATGCCATGAGTGCCGCGCGCTGGCCCAACCCCGGTCATCCATCTCGGTCTCGAGTAGTTCAATCGCCGCACCGATGCGGGTATCAGCCCAGACGCCTTCAGGCAGATCCGAAGGAATACCGGAGGGCAGACGGTGACTGACCGCAATGCTTACTGGGTAAGCGAGCAGTAGGGCCGCAATCGCGACCCCCAGAGTTGCCCATTTCAGAATGCGCCAGAAACCCGTCAAAGTCTTCTCTCCCCAACAAGACCATGAGCTGGAATGAGAAGGGCGACAAGAAGAACAGTTCGAATAGCCGGATTATACGCGTTTTTGCCTAGCCGGGCGCACGAACCGTAGCCGGAAAGCTGATTTCCATCGTGTCTCCGCCAGATGCAATATCGAGCGTGATTTCGACGACATTGCCAGCTTCAAGTGGGTCGGTGACATTAAACATCATGACGTGATAGCCGCCTGACGAGAATTCTACACTGCCATTGGCTGGCACCGACACCTTCTCGACCCGGCGCATCTTCATCATCCCATCGCTCATGATGTGCTGATGGAGCTCGGCAGTACCAGCCTTATCAGCCGAGACGCCTACAATTTCTGCATCCCGATCTGCTGTGGATGACAGGAGGAAATAGGCGGCAGTTGTCGTCTGCCCGCCAAAAGGCTGGCGGACATATGCATCGCTAACACCGAAGGCGTCCGCTGAGAGTGGAGTTGAAGCGACCTCGCTTGCTGTCGCTTCCGGTGTCTCAGCGGGGCCACCGCAAGCCGTCAGTGCAAGTGCACCCAGGGTCATCAGGAAAATTGAGCGCATTAACTCTCTCCAATGGGATTCTGAGGTCGGGCCGTCAGCCCTTGCGCCAGAAGCCGATAATATCACGCACTTCAGCCACGACAGGATTGGCAATCGCAGCCGCTTGCTCGCCGCCCTTCGCCAGTACCTCGTCAATGGCGTCTGGCTCTGCTAGCCACTCATTGTATTGTTTCGTCACAGGCGCGAGGCTTTCGATTACCACTTCGGCGAGCGCAGGTTTGAATGCGCCGAAGCCCTGTCCGGAGAACTCATCCAGAACGGCCTGATCTTCACAGCCCTTAAGCGCGGCATAAATTCCAACAAGGTTTCGGGCTTCCGGGCGCTCGGAGAGTTCGTCCATGCTGGCAGGCAATGGCTCTGGATCTGTCTTCGCCTTTTTGATCTTCCGGGCCATGGTGTCAGCATCGTCGGTGAGATTGATGCGTGACAGGTCTGACGGGTCAGATTTCGACATCTTCTTGGAGCCATCTTTCAGGCTCATAATCCGCGCGCCCGGACCTTTTATCAGCGGCTCCGGAAGCGGGAAGAAGCCCGGGGCATTGAACTCGCGGTTAAACCGGTCGGCAATATCGCGAGATAGCTCAAGGTGTTGCTTCTGGTCCTCGCCCACCGGCACGTGCGTGGCCTTGTAAGCCAGAATATCAGCCGCCTGCAGAACCGGGTAATCGAAAATACCCACGCTGGCGCGTTCTTTATCCTTGCCCGCTTTGTCTTTGAACTGGGTCATGCGCTCAAGCCAGCCCATCCGCGCCACGCAGTTGAAATACCAGCAGAGCTCAGTATGGGCTGAAACCGACGACTGCGCGAAGATCACCGCGCGATCGGGTTTGAGGCCCGCTGCCAGAAAAGCTGCGGCGATCTGGCGGGTATTGTTTTTCATCTGGCCGGCGTCGTACGGCATGGTGATCGCGTGAAGGTCGACCACGCAAAACAGGCAGTCATGGCTGTCTTGCAGGGTGACAAATTTCTTCAGCGCACCAAGGTAGTTGCCGAGGTGGAGATTGCCCGTGGGCTGAACGCCTGAAAAGACGCGCTCTGGCCCGGAGTATTGAACGATTTCATCAGTCATGGCGGTCATCTAACCGCTTGCGTTGCGTCGTGCCAGACTTTTCATGTCGGTGAGACGAACTGCCCCTGTTGCGAGGGCCGCGACGGCGTAGATTCCAATGCCAACAAGAATGAAAATGGCCGTCGTAAAGAGCTTGGAGTCGAAACCGTAATCACGGATCAGTTCGCGCTGCTGAAGAATGAAATAAAGCGCCACGCCCATGACAGCCGTAGCGATCGAAGCCCGGACCAGCCGTGAAATCAGCACAGGGCCAGGCGTGTACCAGTCCTTTTTGATCAGCGTGCCCAATAGCAGCACCACATTCACCCAAGCTGCTGCACTGGTGGCGATGGCGAGGCCCGGAAACCCATACGCGCCATTGGACTGGAGCCAGAAAAACAGGCCGGCGCCTAGAGTCGTATTGATACCAACAGACCAGAGGGCGAAGGCCATCGGGGTTTTCGTGTCTTCATGTGCGAAATAGGCGGGCGCAAGCACCTTGATCAGCACGAAAGCCGGGACACCCCAGGCATAGTGGAAGAGCGCAAGCCCTGAATTATTGGCGTCCGAGGTCAGAAAGGCGCCGCGTGCAAAAAATCCTTCAATCAGGAACCCCGGCGCAACCGCGAGCGCGACGGCAGCCGGCAGCGTCAGCGCCAGCGCGAGACCGATGCCTTCATCCATGGTCTGATGACCGATGAGTCTGTCTGAAGACCGCGCCGCACGTGACAGTCGCGGAAGAATGGCAACTCCGACGGCCACACCAACCAGTCCAAGTGGAAGCTGGTAAAGCCTGTCAGCATAATAGAGCCAGGTCTTTGCCCCGACTTCGAAGCTGGCGAGGGACTGGCTGACAATAATATTGATCTGGGTTCCGCTGGCCGCGATTGTGCCGGGAATGGCAAGCGCCATGACCTTTTTGACGCCGGCTGTCATATGCGGCCAGTCGATAATATTCAGTCGCACATTCTGACGGCGCACGCCCCAGTACAGAAGCAGAGCCTGAAGCACGCCAGCGATCAGGGTTGCAATGGCGGCGGCTTTGGATGTCGTGACGGGAGAAGTGCTCACAAAAGCAGACGCGATCAGACAAACATTGAGAAGTGTTGGCGCGGCGGCTGAAAGGAAAAACCGCCCTGCCGAATTGAGCACGCCAGACAGAAGTGCGGCGATCGACATGCAGGTGAGGTACGGCATTGTGATGCGGGTCAGAAGAATGGCGAGCTCAAAATTCTCCCGGTCATCGGCCTGACCGCCATGTACCAGCAGAAGGAGCCAGGGCATGGCGAACTGTGCGAGAATGGTGAGCCCCGCTGTAAACACAAACAGAACCCGTAGTGTTTCTTCGGCGATTTTCGCGGCGGCCTCAGGCCCTTCGGCTTCCAGGGTTCGCGCATAGGATGGGACAAAAGCCGAGGCAAAAGCGCCTTCAGCGAAGATCCGGCGAAACAGATTCGGGAACATGAGCGCGGTCGCCCAGGCATCGCCAATCGGACCTGCCCCAATGCGCGCCGCCAGAAGAACATCGCGCAGAAAACCCAGCATCCGGCTGACCAGAGTCAGGCTCGACTGCACAAAGGTATTACGAACCAGACTCACGCTTAGCCCCCCGAATGAAGCTTTTCTTCAGGATTAATAGCTGTCGGCAGAACGTGCACGCGCGAGTGTTCTTGCTGGCGTGCGCGGCGCGTCGTGACTTGAGGCGCTGAGAATATCGAGCAATGCTGACGCCAGGTCTTCCATAAGCGCTTCATCCTTCAGTTTTTCGCCAGCCTCTGTATGCACGTAGAATATGTCCTGAATACGCTCGCCATAGGCCCCGGCATGGGCAGAATGAAGGCGAAGCCCGCGATCTGAGATCGCACGTGCAAGCTCGTGCAAGAGCGCAGGGCGTTCTTTGCCTGTGGCTTCAATAATTGTGTAATCCGATGAGCCCTGATTATCGAAGATAACGTCAGGCTCCACCATGAAGGCGGCCTCACGCCGGGCGTGAAGCGACTTTTTGGATGTCACTTCGCCAACGCCATTTTCAATTGCGGAGCGCACGGTCTGTTTCAGACGATCAAGGCGCATCTGCTCGCCATATCCAAACACATGGCCGTCCTGATCTTGCAGGACAAAGAGATCGAGCACGCCGCCACCCGAACCGGTATAGACCGAGGCCGCAACGATATGGGCTTCTTCATTGACCAGCGCGCCGACAATGTCAGCGAACACGCCTGAGCGATCCCATGTTGCCACCAACAGTTCGACGCTGTCGGTATCTTCATTCACGCGACACTGAACCGTCGTCTTAACTGGATGAGAGGTCAGGATATCGAAGTGCCAGTCGAGCTCGTGATCTGGCTGGCCGGACCAGTATCCAACATCCATCTGAGACAGAAGCGGCGGCAGCTCACCCTTTCTCGCGATAAGTGCGTTTCTGGCTTCAGCGGCCCGCGCATCCAGATCGCTCGCTACCTGGGATTCCTCAGTATGCTTGGATTCCAGAGCCGCCGCGGTGGATTCGTAGAGGTCTCGCAATAGCTGGCCTTTCCAGCCATTCCAGATATCCGGCCCGACGGCACGAATATCTGCAATCGTCAGAATAAGGAGGAGCTTCAGCCTTTCCAGAGAGCCAACACGTTTGGCAAAATGGGTGATGGTCCGCGGATCGGAGATGTCACGTTTCTGAGCGCAGTCGCTCATTTCAAGGTGATTGCCGACCAGCCAGGCCACGAGATCGGCCTCTTCCTTTGAGACACCAAGACGCATGGATGCAGCATGGGCGGTTTTCGCGCCTTCGACCTGTTGATCGCCAAGGCCTTTCCCCGTGTCATGCAGCAGCATGGCGAGATAGAGGGCGCGCTTATTCTGAATGCCTGGGAAGAGTTCAATCGGAAGCGAGAATTGCACGCGGTCGTCGCCGCGCTCCATCTCAGCAATATAGTCGACGGCACGCAGAGTGTGCTCATCCACGGTAAAGTGGTGATACATGTTGAACTGCGTCTGCGCGACGATTTCCCCGAATTCCGGCACCATCGTCCCCAGAACGCCAGCTTCATTCATCATCCGCAGGATCGGCCCCGGGTCGGTCGTATTCATCAGAAGGTCGAGGAAGATCTGACGTGCCTGCGGGTCATTGCGATGATCGTCCGAAAACTCGGAAAGCGACCGCGTCAGCGCTGACAGGGCAAAAGGGTGGATGTCGATATTATTGTCTTCTGCAATCTGAAACAGATGCAGCATTTCGACGGGATTTTTCTGGAAGAATTGTTCGTCTTCAATCGAGACACGGCCATTTTGAATGCAATAGCCGGGTTCATCAATCTTGGGGCCGTTGCCAAACGGCAGAAAATGAAGAAAGCCGGGCTTTGCCTTTTGCTGGTCAGCTTCAAGACGTGCGCAGAGAATACGGGTCAGGAATCCAACTGCTTTGGCTTCCCGGAAATACCGCTTCATGAAGCGCTCAACGCCAAGGCGCGCGCCCTGATCTTCAAAGCCCATGCGCGCTGCGATTTCCGGCTGAAGGTCGAAGCTTAAGCGTTCTTCAGGCCGACCCGTCAGATAGTGAATGTGGCAGCGCACGCTCCAGAGAAAACGGCCGGCATTACGGAAGACTTCTGCCTCTTCTTCAGTGAACACCTCGCGGAATGCAAGAATGTCTTCCAGCGTTGTGCCGCCATAAGCATGGCGGACGAGCCAGAAGAGGGTCTGCAGGTCGCGTAGCCCGCCTTTGCCTTCTTTGACATTCGGTTCCACCACATACCGGCTGTCGCCTTGTTTTTTATGGCGCTTGTCACGCTCCTCAAGCTTGGCCTGGATGAATTTACCTTCCTGGCCTTTCACCAGCTCATCGCGATAACGCTCTTTTAGCCGGTCAAAGATCGTCTGGTCGCCACAGATGAAGCGCGAATCCAGCAAGGCGGTCTGGGTGTTGAGATCTTCTTTGGCCAGACGGATGCATTCGTCCACTGTGCGAAAGGCGTGCCCGACCTTCAGCCCCATATCCCAGAGGAAATAGAGCATGTATTCAATCACGCTCTCCGCCCAGGGGGTCTGTTTGTAATTTCGCAGGAATAAGAGATCGATATCAGAAGATGGTGCCAGGACATTCCGGCCATATCCGCCAACTGCGACAACAGCCAGCTTTTCGCCTTCCGTACGGTTCGTGTCTCCGAAAATCTGTTCTGCGGTAAAATTATAGAGTGCCTGAATGACCTCGTTTTGCACGGCGGCAAGAAGCCGTGCAGTGTCCAGTCCGTCAGCGCCTGATTCAAGTCGTTCCTGCGCGATCATCCGACCGCGAAACAAGGCGCCGTGGAGGATGTCCAGGGCTCTGGCCCTCAGGGCCCGTTCGTCCTGCATGAGTTCCAGTGCGACCGCCTCGAGCTGGATGCGCAGACGCCGACCTTCGATAACGGAATCGATGTTCCACGGTTTCATGGTCGATCTTAGACCATCAGGGCCGATATCGAGTTCATTGGACGAAAGAAGGTGAGACATATTCTGGAGTCTATCGGTTATCGGAGCGGAGGTCACCAAGCAGCTATGTGCCAAATAGCTATGTGTCTGAATGGTTCAGAAGTCCTTTCAGCATATAGAGTGCCTCCAGGGCTTCTTTAGGGGACATGTCATCCGGATCGAGATCTGTCAGCGCACCGAGCGCGGCGTGGACCGGCTTTTGGTCCTGTTCAGCAGGATGTGGATTGGCAGGCGCATCCCCTGAAAAACTGAACAAAGGCATGTCGTCTGGCGGCGTATTGCCTGATTTGGTCGATTCCAGACGCTCCAGAACCTGTCGAGCGCGCACAACGGCTGGTTTCGGCAGACCCGCCAATCGGGCCACCTGCACCCCATAGGATTTGTCCGCCGGGCCTTCCTGGATCTCGTGCAGGAAGATGAGATCTCCGCGCCATTCGCGTGCTTTGAGAGAGAGGTTCCCTGCAAACGGAAGCTGCGCGGCGAGTCCAGTCAGCTCATGATAGTGTGTGGCGAACAGTCCCCGACAGCGGATCACATCATGCAGATATTCGACGCAGGACCAGGCAATTGCGAGCCCGTCATAAGTGGACGTGCCACGACCAACTTCATCAAGAATAACCAGAGAGCGCTCGGTCGCCTGATTCAGAATGCTCGCTGTTTCCAGCATTTCGACCATGAAGGTTGATTTGCCCTTCGCCAGATCATCTGACGCGCCGACACGGGTGAACACGCGATCAACACATCCAACTCGCATGGCTTTGGCCGGGACATACCATCCGGCCTGAGCGAGTATGACCAGTAGTGCGTTCTGGCGCANATAGGTCGACTTACCAGCCATGTTCGGACCGGTAATGATCTGCAGGCGACCGGCTTCCGGCTTTTGCTCGTCCAGTGTCAGCGAGTTTGCGACAAATCCATTCCCTGACCCGCGAAGGGCTGCATCGACAACCGGATGACGGCCCAGAGTGATTGAGAGTTCTGTGCCTTCTGTGATTTCCGGTCGGCAGGCAGACACCTCATCGGCCCATTCAGCTCCCGCACACACAAGATCGAGTTCAGCCAGCGCGCCNGCGAGCTGTCTCAGCCTGTCTGAATGCTGGAGAATTTCCTCCACAAGCCCCGAAAACATTGCAAGTTCGAGGGATTTGGCGTCGCTGACCGCTGAATCAATTTCCCTGGCCACATCGGAGAGCTCTTCAGTCGTATAGCGCGTTGCGTTGGCGAGGCCCTGACGCCGGTGGAACCGATTGGCGTCGGGAAGCGCCTCAAATGCGTCCACCTGCTTGGCGGGCAATTCCACGAAATATCCGAGCATGGCATTGAATCGGATGCGGAGTCCCGAAAGGCCTGTTTCGGACTGATATCGAGCTTCCAATCCGGCAATGATTTTCNTGGAGTCGTCGCGCAGCGTGCGGAGTCGCTCGAGGTCGGGATTTGCGCCCGGACGAATAAAGCCACCATCAGACATGACAACGGGTGGCTCATCCACAATCGTCGACGCGATCAGTGACCCGAGTTCGGACAGACCGTTATTCAGCAGTCCCATCAGCGTTTCAGGCAGGGTTTGTAGTGCCCCTGCGCCGAGATCCGCCTCTTCTGTCAGGCGCGATGCGAGACCCTGGGCAGTCTCAATCCCAAAGCGAACGGCGTTGAGGTCTACTGGGTTCGCGCGCCCGAGTCTCAGACGTGACCTCGCGCGGTCGATATCGGGGAGCGATTTGAACGCATCGCGCAAATCATCGCGAAGATCTGGCCGTTCCAGTGCGGACTGGATTCCATCAAGTCGATATTCGATCGCTGCAGGGTCGTTCAGCGGCCGCGACAGATAGTCTGCCAGCAATCGCGCGCCAGCAGCTGTGCGGGTGCGGTCAATAGTGTGCAGCAGCGACCCTTTGCGCGCACCNGCCTGCGTGCGCTCGATTTCCAGCGCGTGGCGGGTCGTGTCATCAATGACGAGGTAGGATGCGCCGGTTTCTCGGTTCGGAAAGTCCAGCTCAGCAGGCGTTCCGGCCTGGGTCAGCTGAATATAGCTGAGNAGCAGTCCAATTGCTGAAAATTCAGCCTCTTCAAAACTGCCAAGCCCTTCGGCGGAGTTCAGGCCGAAAGCAGANGCCAGGGCNTCCTTCCCACCTTTCGCGCTCGCAAGTCGCGTGTCNTGTGTTGAGAGTGCAAATCCAGCCNCCTGCAGCGTGCTGCGAAGGCTACTCTTGTCATAGTCTCCAGTGGTGATGACCAGCTCGCTTGGATGATATCCAGCAAGCGTGGAGGCAAGACTGGCCTGATCTGTCGACAGGACAAGGAAGCGCCCGGTCGAAATGTCGGCAAGTGCAAGGCCGCAGGATTGCTTATCTTCGCCGGTGACGAGGGCGGCTAGATAATTGCCAGCGCGAGCGTCAAGCAGCGTGTCTTCGGTCAGAGTGCCGGGCGTAACGATCCGCACAATATCGCGATTAACGACGGCTTTTGATCCACGCTTCTTGGCCTCTTCAGGGGTTTCAGTCTGTTCGCAAATCGCCACGCAATGGCCAGCCCGGATCAGCCGCGCCAGATAGGGCTCGGCCGAATGATGTGGAACCCCGGCCATAGGAATCGGATCGCCTTTGTGCTGTCCGCGTTTGGTCAGCGTAATATCCAGCACACCGGCTGCAATCTCTGCGTCTTCGAAGAATAGCTCGTAGAAGTCACCCATGCGAAAAAAGAGCAGGGTTTCCGGGTTGCGAGACTTTATTTCCAGATATTGCGCCATGAAAGGCGTGACTGTGTTCGACATGTGATCAGGTGCCGCTCTCGTGATACGCTGTAGTCGAAAAAAACATGACAAACTCGACTTTTAGTCTGGCCTTTAGCCATTGTTCACGCGATAGCGGGGTTCTACGATAGACGCAATTTTTCTGCGCGATTGAGGGAAACGCCTACCCATGAGTAACCAACGTCCATCATTTACGGATGAAGAAGCACTCGCTTTTCACAAATACCCAACGCCCGGAAAAATATCGGTCATTGCCACCAAGCCGATGGCGACCCAGCGTGATCTTTCTCTGGCGTATTCCCCTGGTGTGGCGGTCCCGGTCAAGGCAATCGCTGAAGATGAAGACCTGGCTTACGAGTATACAGCTAAGGGCAACATGGTTGCTGTCATCTCAAACGGTACGGCTATTCTGGGTCTTGGCGATCTTGGCCCAATGGCGTCCAAGCCTGTCATGGAAGGGAAGTCCGTTCTCTTCAAACGCTTTGCGGATGTGGATTCCATTGATGTGGAAGTGACGACCCGGGAGGTCGAAGAATTCATTACCACCGTTCGCAACATTGGCCCGACATTCGGCGGGATCAATCTCGAGGACATTAAGTCCCCAGAATGCTTTATCATTGAGAGCCGACTGCGCGACGAACTCGACATTCCGGTCTTTCACGACGACCAGCACGGCACAGCCATCATCGCGGCTGCCGGCCTGATCAATGCCTGCCGGATCACCGGTCGAAAAATGGAAGATGTGAAAGTCGCCGTTTCAGGCGCTGGTGCGGCAGGTCTCTCTGTGGCCGGGCTCATCGCCCATATGGGCGTGAAGCGAGAAAACATTCTCATGTGTGACCGTGAAGGCGTGATCTATGAAGGTCGCGAACACGGCATGGACCAGTTCAAGTCTGCTTTTGCAGTGAAAACTGACAAGCGGACACTGGCAGATGCTGTCGCGGGCGCAGATTGTCTTTTGGGACTGTCCGTAAAAGGCGCCGTCAGTAAGGACATGATCAAGTCCATGAATGCGAACCCGATTGTGTTCGTCATGGCAAACCCCGATCCGGAGATCCTGCCAGAAGATATTCTGGATGTGCGCGGCGACGCGATCATCGCAACGGGCCGGTCGGATTATCCCAACCAGGTGAATAACGTTCTGGGTTTCCCTTACATCTTCCGCGGCGCGCTCGATGTGCGTGCGCGGACGATCAATGAGGAAATGAAAGTTGCAGCCGCGCAGGCACTGGCTGATCTCGCACGGGAAGATGTGCCGGACGAAGTCGCCGCCGCCTATCATGGCGCGCGCCCGACCTTCGGCAAAGACTATATCATCCCGGTTCCATTCGATCCGCGCCTGATCTCCTACGTCCCGCCATTTGTCGCGCAGGCGGCCATGGATACAGGGGTGGCACGTAAAAACATCGAAGACATGGATGCCTATAAAGAAGAGCTGGCACGCCGGCTGGATCCATCGGCTTCCTTCCTTCAGCGCATTCAGGGCGCTGTGCGCCAGGAAGAACCAAAGCGTATCGTGTTCGCAGAGGGTGAAGAGCCTGCCGTCATCCGCGCCGCGTTCAGCTTCCAGACCCAGGAACTCGGCAAGGCCATTCTGATTGGCCGCGAAGAGCGTGTGAAGCGCACCATGAAACAGGTGGGCGTGCCGGAAGATGCAATCGAAATCATCAATGCGGCGCTGTCTGACCGGAACCCGGATTACTTCGACTATCTCTATGAGCGCCTGAAACGGAAGGGATACCTGCAGCGTGACGTTCAGCGTCTCGTCAACAATGACCGGAACGTTTTCGGTTCGTGCATGGTCGCACTCGGAGATGCCGATGGCATGGTCACCGGTATGACCCGGAGCTATGAATCTGCGCTTTCTGATGTTCGCCTCGTTATCGACAAGGTGGAGGATGAGCCGGTCATGGGCATGTCGGTCGTGATCAGCAAAGGCCAGACACTCTTCATCGCAGATACCAACATCACCGAACTGCCAAGCGCAGAACAGATGGCAGCCATCGCCTGTGAAGCAGCGCACGTGGCCCGGCGCCTTGGCGCGACACCTCGGGTGGCCTTCCTGTCTTATTCCACCTTTGGCAGCCCGCTCGGCGAGCGTGCAGAAAAGGTTCGTGAGGCTGTCGCGCTTCTCGATGCGCGTGAGGATATCGATTTCGAATATGAAGGCGAAATGCAGGCAGGCGTCGCGCTCAACCCACTAGCCCGTCGCTCATATCCGTTCATGCGTCTGACGGGTCCGGCGAACGTGCTTGTGATGCCAGCCATTCACTCGGCCAATATTGCCACCTCGCTTCTCGGCAGCATTGGTGGCGCGACGGTTCTCGGCCCAATGCTGATGGGCCTTAAAGAGTCGATCCAGATCTGTTCGCTGGGCTCTACAGTGTCTGACATCGTCAATCTGGCAACGATTGCAGCCTATGATGTGAACGAGCCTGACGCACACGAGGCGCTTAAGACCTAAGCTCAGAAACTGAAACAAATCAGAAAGCCCGGCTTATGGCCGGGCTTTTTTGTTTCAACTGGTAGCTGGTCGTGGGGGCGGTTGAGTGGCTGGCTCAGGCTGGGGTTCGATTGGCTCTTCGGTATCGAAAACCTCTTCGCCCTTTGCTGCGATGGTGCCGCGCCAGAGTATCACGCAGATCAGTACGGCGGCTGGAATGGCGTATGAGGCTGAAAGCAGGAACACGCCGGCATACCCGATGGCTTCAGAAATGGTTCCCGAGAAACCAGCGATGAACTTGCAGAAAAAGGCATAGAGCGAACTCAGACAGGCATATTGAGTGGCTGCGTTTTTCGGATCTGTCAGGTTCGACAGATAGGCGATGAATGCCGTGCCGACGAAGCCGCCTGCGACGTTATCTGCCCCGATCGCTAAAATGAGGTAGAGGTTCGGCGGAGGCGTAACCCCGATCAGCTCTCCATTGTTCGCTTCTCGGATGACATCAGCCATATCCGGCGTGCCGAGATTGGCGAGCCAGGCATAAGCTGCTGTGGTCAGGAAGGTGAGTGGGGCGCCGATGAGCAGGGCGCGCATGGTGCCGAATTTTGCAACGGCAAAGCCGCCAAGAAACGCGCCGACAATCAGGAGCCAGGGACCGACACCGCTCTGAAAGCCTCCTACGACGACTTTGGAATAGCCGAGGTCGGCGTAAAGCGGGTTGGCCATTACCCCCATTGTGAAATCAGGTAGCCGATAGAGCGCAACCAGGCCAGCTACGGGCAGGATCCACCATCCGAGGCGCTTCAGGAGTTGCCCGAACGGCTCAATAATCGCATCGGCGACTGCACGGTGGAGCGCCTTGGCTTCGCGCTTGATCCGGTCGGCGTGATGAGGTTCGGCGATGAAGAAAATGACGATGATGGCAGATAAGCCCATCGCCCCGGCCATGGCGGCAAACGAGATGGACCATGGGTAGTATTCGGCAATGGCCAGACCCACGCCGGAGAACATGATCGCGAATCTGTATCCGAGCTGATATACGGCGGCCAGATGGCCTTGTTCGGAGGTTTCGCCAATCTCGATGCGCCAGGCATCAATGGCGATGTCGAGGGTTGCGCCTGAATAGGCCAGGATCGCCGCCCCGGCCAAGGTCACCCAAAGCGCTTCAGTCGGCTGAGACTGACCGATAATCATCAGGCCTGTCATTGTGCCGAAAATTGCAAGCAGCATCCATGAGCGCCTTTGCCCCATGGTCTTGCCAAGCCAGGGTAGCGTGATGCGATCAACCACAGGCGACCAGAGCCATTTCAGCGTATAGGCGATTGTGATCCAATACATGAATGTGATGGTCGATCGGTCGATACCGACTTCACGAAGCCAGAAAGAGAGCTTCTGGAACACCATCATCAGGGGTAGTCCAGACGCAAATCCCAATGCCAGCATGGCCAGCATTTTGGGCTTCATATAGACGCGAATGTTCTCGGAAAAGGAGTCCAGTCGTCTCGTCTTATCCGTCATGCCTGTGCTTTCTGACCTTGCGTCCAGCGCTCGACAATTGAGCGCAGCGTATGAGCGTCGAGCGGTTTTGCGGCGACGGCATCTGCGCCGGCCCCGCGGGCTGCTCTTTCCACATCTGGATTGATTTCAGCAGAAATCGCAATGATCGGAATGCTATTTTTTGGCGCGCTCAGGCTTCGGATCTGGCGCATGGCCTCAAAGCCATCCATCACAGGCATGCGCAAATCCATCAGAATACAATCATAATCGGTGATTTCGACCGCCTCGACCGCTTCGGCGCCCGTCGCAGCCGTAGCGCAGCTAAACCCAGCTTTTTCGAGTGTCCGGGTAGCGATCATAGCATTCACCGCGTTGTCGTCCGCGACGAGTATGCGAGTATTGCTCGACGGCTTTTTCTCGACTGCCTCATCATCCCGAGGGCTGGAGGCAAAAGCTGATTGTTCGACTTGTTCAAGGAGCGAATTGTCCCGCACAGGACGCATGAGATATCCTCGGCACCCATGCGCACGTAATGCATCGACGTGCTCGCGGTCTTCAGGTCTGATCAGGGCCAGCACAGGCGCGCTGCGCGACAGGCGCTGAAGCTCTCGGGGGGCGAGGCTCGCATCGGCGACCCAGACATCGACCTTATCGTCTCCGGTTGAGCTCTGCAGGACCGGCGTGTGCCCTGCCTGTTGTGCCATGGCTGAAAGTGAGAGCTGCAGAGGCGGGCTCAGTCCCGCAAGACCAATGCGCTTGGGCAGACCCTGACGGACTGACTTGCAGGTTTCGGTCGAGGCGCCTTGCCGTGTGAATGTGACCCGGAATCGAGCGCCCATGCCGGGCGAACTTGTCAGGGTGATCTCCCCACCCATCGCATCGACCAGACGTTTAACAATGGTGAGACCCAGACCGACGCCACCATCAATACCGCGATGGCGAGATTCAGCCTGCTCAAATGCTGAAAAAAGTCTCGACTGAGCGTCCTCTGACAGGCCCGGGCCACTATCAACGATATCAATGCAAACCGTTTCGGAATTTGACGGGCTGAAAAGGTCGATGAGGACGCCGCCTGTATCTGTGAACTTGATTGCATTGCCGACAAGATTGAACAGGATCTGACGAACACGGCCATCATCCATGAGCAGAGACGCCGGAAAGTCTGCATGGCAGCGTACGCAGACATCAATCCCTTTGGCGTGAGCACGTGGACTCAGGAGTTCGACGACTTCCTGAGAAATCTTTTTCAGATCGACCTGAGTTTCTTCAAGTTCGATGCCCGCCGCATCCATGCGCGCATAGTCGAGCACATTGTTCAGAAGATCCAGTAAGCGTGCGCCGCTTTGACGGATGGCCGAGACGTAATCTGACTGCGCTGGGGTCAATTCTGTTTCGGCCAGCAGTGAGGCCATGCCCAGAATACCATTCAGGGGTGTTCGGATTTCATGGCTGACTGTGGCCAGAAACCGCTTTTCGACTGCCTGTCCCTCTGCGTTTGACATACTGGCCCCGCCTTTCATTTAAGACAGGCGCCAGCCTCGCATACTCATCTTAATGAAATCATGCTGGCGAGAGTGCAGGGGACATAACTGGATCCCTCCAGCGATAGGTCAGCGCTTCTGCCAGATGTCGGCGTGCAATCTGATCTGCGCCATCGAGGTCAGCAATGGTTCGGGCGAGCTTCAGAACCCGGTGATAGGCGCGAGCTGACAGGGAGAACTGGGTTGCGGCCTGTTTCAGCAGGGTCGCGCCTGCTGGATCAGGTTGGCATATTTCTTCCAGCTGACTCGCCGTGAGATCTACGTTGAGGGGTCTGGCATCGTGTTCAAGACCTGCAAAACGTCTAGCCTGAACTTCGCGGGCTGCCAGAACACGCGCGGCCACCTCACGACTACCCTCGGCAGGCGGTGGCAAGGCGAGGTCTGCAACGGTCACTGGCGGCACATCGCAAAACAGGTCGATCCGGTCGAGGAACGGCCCTGACAGGCGCCCCTGATAATCCTGAAGGCAGCGCGGCTTTTTCCGGCAGTTGGCTTCTGAAGGTCCGCCACCACAGCGGCAAGGATTCATGGCGGCGATCAGCTGAAAGCGCGCTGGATACTTCACATGGCGGTTCGCCCGTGAGATCACGGCTTCGCCACTCTCCAATGGCTGACGCAGGGCTTCGAGAACCTGATTGTTGAATTCCGGCAGCTCATCCAGAAATAACACACCATGATGCGCCAAAGATACTTCGCCTGGCCGGGCCCGAGCGCCACCGCCAACGAGGGCCGCCATGGATGCGGAATGGTGGGGCGCGCGATACGGTCGCCGCCGGGATAACTCGCCTCGTTCCAGCATCCCTGCGATGGACTGAATCTGGCTCACTTCCAGCAGTTCTTCGGGGGCAAGCTCTGGCAGAACGCCCGGCATACGAGTGGCGAGCATGGACTTGCCAGAGCCGGGTGGTCCGCAGAAAACAAGATTATGACCGCCAGCCGCGGCGATTTCGAGTGCGCGTTTTGCGCCCTCCTGGCCTTTGACGTCTTTGAGATCCGGCAAGGGTGGCGATTTTTTCATGGCGCCTGCAGGAGGCGGCCCGATCACAGCGCGACCAGCAGTGTGGTTGATGAACGCCATCAGGCTTTTGATCGCAAGAACAGACCCGCCCGCCCATGCAGCTTCTGCACCGGACGGCTCCGGGCAGATCAGGCTGAGATCCATGGCTTCTGCTGCGATAGCGGCCGGAAGTGCGCCATAAGTTGGCTGTAATTGACTGTCGAGCGACAACTCACCAATCGCGGCCATGCCCTGAAGGGCATCAGCCGGGATGGCGTCTATCGAAACAAGAAGGGCGAGGGCAATGGCAAGATCATAATGGCTGCCTTCTTTGGGAAGGTCTGCCGGGGCCAGATTGACGATAATACGTTTCGGCGGGAGCGCGAGACCCATGGATGAAAAGGCCGCCCTGACGCGTTCACGGCTTTCGGCAACGGTTTTGTCTGGCAGCCCGACAATCGAAAAATGTGGGTTGCCACCAAGAAGCTGAACCTGAACATCAACCGGCCGCGCTTCAATGCCATCGAAAGCGAAAGTTGTAATTCTGCTGACCATTCTCGTCTCCCACCACACGCAGAGGTATATCAAGAAGANCGGAACAAAACAAGAATATTGTCTAAAATAAAGGTTGGGATATTAAGCTATCGCGATCTTTGTGGCTTCAGATCATCTTGAAAATCCTTCCGATTTTCTGGCTAACTTATGCAAGAAAATTCCGCAAAACCCCTTATAAGTCTGTGCCGTACCCGCGCTCAGTCATGTCTGCAGAAAATTTTAAGCAGATTCAGGCACCTGAACATAAATTTGGAGACGTTAATAAAACCGCGTGGTGTTATTAAGACTCTTTCTACCGGCCTGGCGACATCCTCGGTCTCATAATGCAACCTTAAAGAGGTAATGAGATTTGAAAGGTCCAGACCATGTCGGAGAGGGAACACATATTTGAAACAGACAGGAGCGGTGCATCTGCAGTCGAATTTGCGCTGATCGCTCCCGTCCTGATTTTTATTCTTGTCGCTATTTTTGGGTATGGCCTGATGTTTATGACGGCCATGAGCCTCAACCAGCTGGGAGCTGATGCGGCTCGTTCCACTATCGCGGGCCTCAGTCTTGAGGAAAAACGCCAGCTCGCAAGTTCCCATCTCTCAATAGCAGCGTCGGACTATATTTTGCTCGAACCTGACGCCGTCACCTTCAATCTCACCGAAGGCGCCGATCGCAGGACAACGAAACTCGAAGTCATCTACCAACCCGAAAGCCATCCGATCCGATATTTCGAAGGCATTTTACCGATCCCGGACATGACTTTCCGCAGCACTCAGTCCATCCGGGAGCATCGCTAATGTTGGGGGCTGTTTATTTCTGGGGTGACCGGAAGGGCAGTACCACGATTCTGGCTGCGGTTGTGATTGTTCCGGTAGTCTTGATTTTCGCAATTACGGCAAATCTTGCGCTCATATATCTCGACAAGAAGAACTATCAGTCCAGGCTCGACCTTGCAGCGCTCCATCTCGTTGAGCTGACACGCGTCGACTCCGAAACCGTGGAGAACATTCTTCGTGAGGACGGTGTTGCCGTTTCAAATTCTGGCCTGACTGTACTGACCGGCATTTACAAGGATGATCTCGAAATTCCGCTGGAAGACCGCTTCATGCCCACAGAAGAAGGTTGGAACGCTGTGAAATTGTTTGCGCGAACGGATATAAATGTTCGGGTTTTCGAAGGCCAGCTGACCAATAGCAACACCTTTGAGGCAGCCAGCATTGCTGCGCGAAGGGTTGTCTCGCATGCATGGATGGGCAGTCGCCTTTTGCGCGTGGAGGGTGGGCTTAGCGGCGTGCTACTCGAAGCGCTTCTCGGTTCGGACGCGCGGATCACAGTGGCAGACTATGACTCCCTCCTGGACGCGAAACTTGATCTGCTTACCCTTCTAAAAGGAGTGAATATGAGCGCCAGCCTTAAGGCCATGACATACAGCTCGGTGCTGGAGTCACGGATCAGCGTTGGTGACCTCGCAGCTGCCATAGATTCAATGACAGGGACGCGTACCCCCAGTCTCGCCACGACCTTGCCTTCAGATATCAGACGTGAGGACATCACACTCAACGAGATCATTACACTGGGGGACGCAGGTGAGTATGATCTGGATCTGCGTCCCGAAGAGGGTGACTTTCTTATTTCAGCTGGCGAGCTTCTCATGGCCAGCCTGATGCTGGCCAATGGTGAGCGACAGATTGATCTCAATATTTCTGCGCTTTCCGGTATCGCGAATATTGCGCTGGAGGTGGGTGAAAAGGGCCGACTGATGCAGTGGAATTATGATGCAAAACGCACAGACCAGGTTCAGACAGAGCAGGTCAGTCTGGTGGTCGATTTGCTCGGCGCAACGGTGGGGGCGAGAGTCAGCCTTGCCGAAGCAAGGGCCGAAATCGCAAATGCCCAATGCACAACGTCTCGTGGGCCGGACAGGGTTGATGTGGACGTGACAACATCAGCAGCCGAAATTCAGCTCCTGCTTGCTGGTCGAAAGACGCTGAAAATTGACCTTTCAGATGATGAAGTTCAGCAACTCAGTTTCAATGCCGTTGAGATAGAGAACGGCACTCTGAAGACGGCGCGCTCAGGGCTTTCAGTTGATGTGAACAGACAGCCACTGCTCTACCGGCNGATTGTCCGCGCTGTTGACGATCTTCTGGTCTCGTTGGGTCTGAATGTCGGCGAAGTCGATGTGCGGATTGAAGACGTGAATTGCTCTCGGCCCTATCTGGTGCGCTGAGGAGATCAGCTCAGTCGACGTTCCACCGCATCCCAGAAGAGCGAGGCCGCATCGACGCCCGTGAAACGCT
>PABS01000031.1:0-4182 GCA_002699325.1 Ponticaulis sp.
CTGGGCTGTGAAAGTCTCAAGGATCTGTCTGCCCGACTGAAGCGGGTTTCGGCGAAGGACCTGCAACTGGTTCTGGCCGCTCTGTTGCGTGGCGGCGGAGAGACAGCGGTGGCTGAGGCTCTGCCAGGTATGTCGGTACATCCTGCATCTGCAATCGCGGCTGTACTTGCGTGTTTCCGGGACGCCTCGGCATGAGACGACACAAAGACGCAAATGTCTGGCCCGCACTTTTGCAGGCTGGGCTGCGGCTCGGGATTTCACCGTCTGAATTCTGGCGGCTCAGCCTTCGTGAATGGCAGGCGCTTGCGGGCGCCAGAACGTCTGTTTTCCGGCGCTCTGATCTCTCTGAGCTGATCGCTCTTTTTCCTGATGGAGATGGATAATGGCGGATGAAACTTCCGAACCTCTGATCGATTTGTCGTCTTCCCTGGATGACCTGTTCGCCTTTGAACGCCAGGTCACCGACCTGAGTGAGGTGGGTGTTCCGCAGGCCGCAGATGCCATGGCGGACGCGTTTGAGCAGGCTGGGCTACGCATTGAACAGGCTTTGTCGCGCGCCGCGCGAACGGGCGAACTCAATTTCGAAAGCATGATTACCAGCGTGCTGGCTGATCTGGCGCGCATTGGTGTTGGCGCCGTGATGGATCATGCCATTGGCTCGATCGGCTCTGCTATTTCCGGTGCGCCGCCTGTCTCGATCAATATCGCAGTGCCTGAAGGGGCAGGGGCTGACAGTATTCTTTCAGCGCAGGGCCAGATCGCCGCCGCGCTCTCTCAGGCCGTCATGTCCGGAGCGCGCTGGTCATGACTGAGATCGCAGATATCCGGTTTGAACCACCGATCGGATTTCAGACCACTGGCGGCCCGCGCTGGCGCACAGAGATTGTGCCTCTGTCGAATGGATGTGAGGTGCGGAACCGTGTCTGGTCTGCGCCGCTTCGTCGCTGGCAGGTTTCCGGCGTGCCTGTGGATGAGGCGGGCAGTGAAGCTTTGATCGGCTTTTTTAACGCGCGCGCCGGGGCGTATCAGGGCTTCCGGTTTCGCGACCCGTTTGGGTGGCGCTCTGCCCGCCCGATTACGCCCGAAGATACGCCCTTGGGGCTGGGTGATGGCGGCAGACGCAGCTTTCAGCTCACACGAAATATTGGCGGCAACACGCTTCAGCCTGTCACGCGACCGGTCGGCGCGAGTGTGCGGGTTTCGATTGATGGCATGGAGACAGGTGCCTTCACGGTGGAAAGCGAGACCGGTGTGGTCACGTTCGACACAGCGCCTGCCAATGGGGCGGTGCTGACCGCCGGATATGAGTATGATCTGCCGGTCCGGTTTGAGGCGGATGGATTGGAGCTCTCGCAGACCAGCAATGGGGCGCGTCAGCTGGTCAGATTGTCTCTGCTGGAAGTGCGCGAGGTGGGGACATGACGCTCGCGCCAGACACACTTGAACATTTTCGCGGGGCGACAACGCTTTGCCATTGTTGGCGCATCACGTCTTCCAGTGGAGACAAGGTCGTTCGCGCAACGGACCATGACCGTCAACTCATCTTTCAGGATGAAGTCTTTCAGCCAGGTCTTGCCCTTGAGGCTTCGGCCCTTCTCCGGACAGTTGGACTGTCGCCAGAACCTTTGGATCTTTCAGGGGCATTGAATGCCGAGGGCATAACTGAGGCTGATCTCAGGGCGGGCGTGTGGGACGGCGCGGAAGTGCAGATTTACCGCGTTGACTGGCTCGCGCCTCAGCACGGCATCTGGCTCTGGGGCGGTCATATGACCTCGATTGAAGATCAGGGCAGCGCTTTCAGGGTTCAATTTNCCTCAGGNAAGTCNGCNCTTGAGCGGACCATGGGNCGTGTCTATGGGCGGCGCTGTGATGCCACTTTTGGAGACCACCGATGCAAAGTCGATCCCGGCGCGTCATCGCAAGATCGCTGCGACAAGCGNTTTGCCACTTGCCGGGACGTTTTTGACAACGCCGTGAACTTTCGCGGCTTTCCCCACATGCCGGGAAATGACGCNGTGATTTCNGGCCCGGGCGACAAGCGTGATGGGTCCTCTCGTGGGATCGAACNATGATGTGCCGGGCTCGGATACTGGCGGCGGCCCGCGACTGGGTGGGGACGCCGTACCGCCATCAGGCCAGTCGCAAACAGGTGGGGGCAGACTGTCTGGGNCTGTTGCGTGGTGTCTGGCGCGAGGTGGTCGGCGCTGAACCAGAAGTGCCGCCTTATTATTCGCCGGACTGGGCAGAGGCCACGGGAGAGGATCTGCTGCTGGCCGCCTGCCATCGACATTTCGTCGACCGGGCCGTCAGCCAGGCCGAACCCGGAGATGTTCTGGTGTTTCGCATGGGTCTGGGCTGNCCNGCCAAACATGTCGCCATTCTCTCCGGCGAGGGGCGCATCATTCACGCCTATTGGGGACGTGCTGTGTGTGAGACTCGGCTCGTACCCTGGTGGCAACGACGGATTGTCGCCGCCTTCTCCTTTCCGATCACTGATGAGGTTTGCTGATGGCTCAGCTTGTGTTTTCCGAAGTGGGCGCCCGTGTTGGTGCTGCACTTTTACCTGAGGGCTTTCAGCTGCTTGGTGAAACGATATCAGGTGCAGCGATTGGTCAGGCTGTCGGCGCAGTGGCTGGGGCAGGCCTACAACACGCCTTATCGGGCCCGGTTAGCGAAGGACGGCGGCTGGATGGTCTGTCGGTGATGGAAAGCCGGGAAGGTGCCGGCATTGCGAGCGTTTACGGCCGCACCCGAATTGCCGGGCAGGTCATCTGGGCAACTCATCTGCGTGAGATCAAAACGGACAAAAAGGTCGGTGGCAAGACCGGCCCGAAAATCAGTGAGTACAGTTATACGATCAGCTTTGCCGTCGCGCTGTGCGAAGGCGAGATTACGAGTCTCGACCGGATTTGGGCGAATGGCGAAGCGGTTTCGCTGGCGGGGCTCAATACCCGGCTCTATCGCGGGACGGAAACGCAGGGCCCGGACCCGCTGATCGAAGCTGTTGAGGGCAGTGCGCCAGCTTATCGCGGCCTCGCCTATCTGGTGCTGGANGACTTTCCGCTNGANGCNTACGGNGCGCGNCTGCCNCAACTCGCCTTTGAGGTGACNCGGCCNGTNCCGCCTGCCAACGGCCCCATGCTGGGCGATGTCGTTCGGGGAGTGAACTTCATTCCGGCGAGCGGAGAGTGGGTGTATTCACCAGAACTGGTCAGGCGCATTGAATATCCCGGTTGGGAAGAGACGCTGAACCGGAATTCTGCCACGGGAGAAGTGGATGTCTTGCGCTCGCTCGACCAGATGCAGGCCGAGCTTCCCAATGTGTCGACCCTCAATCTGACGCTGGCCTGGTTCGGGACGGATTTGCGNTGCGGGATGTGCGAGATCCGGCCCGGCGTGGAAACGCNCGATCAGNTCAACCTGCCAGATGACTGGTCAGCAGGCGGGCTGACCCGCGAGNCCGCTCATCTGATTAGTCGGGATGAGGAAGGTCGCCCGTATTATGGCGGCACGCCGGATGATGCGTCTGTGCTTGCGTTGCTGGATGAACTGAACAGCCGCGGCGTGAGCGTGACAGTCTCGCCCTTTGTTCTGATGGATGTGCCGCCTGAAAACGACCTCTCAGACCCTTACGGAGGCGAAGGACAGGCGCCTTTCCCATGGCGGGGGCGGATTTCCTGTGATCCGGCNATTGGTGTCGTCGGTACCTCCGATGGGACAGCGCAGGCGCGTGAGCAGGTGGAGGCATTTTTCGGNGAGGCGAGCGCAAGCGACTTCACACTTGAAGAGGGAGTGGTCTCATATTCCGGACCGTCTGATTGGGGGTATCGCCGGTTCGTGCTCCATCTGGCCATGCTGGCAAAACAGGCAGGCACGGTTGACCGTTTTCTTCTCGGCTCNGANNTGNTTGGTCTGACGCGTATTCGCGATGATGCTGGCGNCTTCCCGGCGGTGGATGAGATGCGAGAGCTTCTNGCCGAAGTCCGGTCCGTGCTCGGCNCCTCTGTCGAGCTCGGCTATGCTGCGGACTGGACGGAATACGGCGCTTATGTCCCGCAGGATGGAAGCGGAGATGTTCTGTTTCCGCTCGATCCGCTCTGGGCTGATACCCATCTCGATTTCGTCGGTATTGACTGGTACGCGCCGCTGTCTGACTGGCGCGATGGNGANCANCTGGATGGC
>PABS01000031.1:4187-23623 GCA_002699325.1 Ponticaulis sp.
CTGGCNGANTATCTACGATCCGGACTATCTGAAAGCCAATGTCGCAGGCGGTGAGGGGTTTGACTGGTATTATGCCAGCGCAGCAGACCNAACCGATCAGATCCGGACGCCTGTCTNAGATACAGCTTATAATGAAGACTGGATCTTTCGNGTGAAGGATCTNCGCGGCTGGTGGCAGTCGTCTCACTATCCGCGGGAGTCGGGTGTTCGATCTGCNACGCCAACCGCATGGACGGCACANTCCAAGCCTGTCCGACTGATCGAGATTGGCTGCGGCGCNGTCGATAAAGGCACGAATGCGCCAAACGTGTTCTATGATCCGAAGAGTTCGGAAAGCGGGCTACCGCCATTTTCAAGCGGTGTTCGCGATGACGCCATACAGGCCGCAGCCATCAAGGCCATTTATGATTACTGGCTGGAGACGCCCGGCACCAATCCGATCTCGCCGCACTATGCAGGCCCGATGATTCCAGAGGATGGCATTTCCGTCTGGGCNTATGACGCGCGGCCCTTTCCAGCCTTTCCCATGCGCCAGGATGTCTGGTCAGATGGGGCGAATTGGGAGCGGGGTCACTGGTTGAACGGGCGGCTTTCACAGTCCGATCTGGCGGGGCTTGTAAANGAAGCTTGCGGCAAGGTNGGCGTGNCCGCGGATGTGAGCGGTGTGCGCGGACGGCTGCATGGGGTGAGTACCAATGGTCTCACAACGCTGCAGGAGTTTCTTTCGCCCATTGCTTCCGCATTTGGCCTGCGATGTGTGCAGGCAGAGACAGGNNTGTCATTTGCAAATGAGCTNGGNTCCTCGCTTCATATGATCAGNGATGACGACCTCGCTTTNTCTGGAAANCGCCTGTCTGCGCGGTCTGATACCCGCCAGATGATGGACCATAGTCCGCGCGGCCTACGGGTGACGGTGATGGATCCAGATGCCGACTATCAACCNNTATCNGTNCATCGTGGNGAAACNCCAGACGGAGATCGCGATCTGCATGTACGTTTNCCCTTCGCNCTGCCTTCGAGCGATCTCGAAGCTTTGGCGGACTATCTCTATTCGGTGACAACCTCAGCGAAATGGGAGACGCAGCTTTCGCTGTCACCAGAGCGGCTGGAGGTCTGTGAGGGCGATCTGGTGATGCTGGCCGGAGAGCTGGAGCCAAGCCGCGTTCTTGGCTGCACTCTGGGCGGCGCTTCGACATTGACCCTCGGCAGGGCCCTTGATGGGTTCGACGGACAGTCGACGCTTGCGGGCGCAGGCAAGCCTCCCGCGCATGTGCCACGGCCTGACGTGGTCGTGCTCGATCTGCCGTCACTGCCTGGTCGGGAAGATGACATCCGCCCGCTGGCCGCAGCGAGCGCCTCACCCTGGCCGGAATATCTGTCGGTGCAGGCAGGTGGTTCGGAAACCAGCCTTTCGACACGGGCCAGCCTTTCAGAGCGCGCCATGATCGGACGTTTGTTGACGGCTTTTCCGGCCGGGCCTGGTGACCGCATCCGCCACACTTTGAGCCTGTTCGCAGAGTTTCCGGACGCAGATCTGGTCTCCGTCTCGCACACTGACTTTCTCGCCGGAGACAATCTGATCGCAGTGGAGACGGGATTGGGATGGATGATCGTAGCTTATCAACGCGCAGAACTGGTCTCGGATAAACTCTGGAAGCTGAGCGGACTGCTGACAGGGATGGGCGGCACGGAAGACCTTTCTGCTATTAGCGCAGAGGAGGGGGCGCGCCTTGTGGTTTTGAACCGAGCGCTGTCCCCGGCTGAGCTATCGGATCATGAACTGGGACAGAAGCTTGTCTGGCGTGCTGTCGGCCCCGGCGCCAAAGCTGACCCGCTCACCTTCCAAAGCACAGTTGAGGGGCGAGCGTTGAAGCCGTTTCGTCCCGGCCATTTGCGCGCGCTTCGTCAGACCAATGGCGATCTTGATGTGTCCTGGACGCGGCGCCCCCGGCATTCAGCAGACAGACTGGCGCCACCCGATGTGCCACGGCTCGAAGATGAATTGAAGTTCCGCGTGAGCATTCTCAGTGACGGCGCGCTCATTCGGACAGAGGAGGTGGAGGACGTCCGCTGGACTTANGACTTCGCATCTCAAATGGCAGATGCCATTCCGGCAAGCGGCTTCACGATCAAAGTGGCGCAGATNTCATCGCGAGTGGGCGATGGCGTACCCGCCCAGNTGAGCGTGTGAAGTTTCAGTTTCGGCATTGGAACCCGCGCTCGGTCGCCTAGTTCTTTTTGCTGAAAGGACTGATTTTCATGGGAAAGATGCATTCGGCAGCCGTTGAGCGGCTTGAGAAGGTTTGCGCGCGCAAACAGAACTTCAAGGAAACGCTTCTGAGGCTGCAATATCCGACTGAGACGCTTGCAGCATCTATTCCGCTGCGTCGCGATGATGGCTCTCTGCAGATCGTGAAGGCATGGCGCTGCCGGTACAATTCCCTGCGTGGCCCGACCAAGGGCGGTATCCGGTTTCACCAGAGCGTCTCCATGGATGAGGTTATGACGCTCGGCTTCTGGATGACGATCAAGACTGCTGTCGCGGATGTGCCGTTCGGCGGAGCAAAAGGTGCTGCTCAGATTGATGCGAGCGAACTCTCGGCGCGTGAATTGGAGAACCTGTCGCGCGGTTATGTGCGTTCGTTCTACAGTCTGATCGGTCCGGACAAAGACGTTCCGGCGCCTGATGTCGCCACGGCGGCAAGCCCATGGCCTGGATGGCAGATGAGTATTTTCATCTGAGGGACGCTCAGCACCCTGCGGTTATCACGGGCAAACCGGTCAGGTTTTTCGGCTCGGAAGGACGGAGCGCCGCGACCGGTAAGGGTGCTGCGCTGTGTGTGGATGTGCTGAAAGATCGTCTGCCATTTGATCTCAAAGGCGCGCGCGTGGCCGTTCAGGGGTATGGCAATGCGGGGATGCAAATTGCCCGCGAACTGGCTGACCGGGGGATGAAAGTTATTGCCGTCTCTGACTCGTCGGCCTGTGTCGTGAATGATGATGGCCTCGACCTCGACACTCTGGAAGATCACAAGAAGGACACGGGAGAGGTGAAAGACTTTGACGGAGCGGAAAGCAAAGATCGCGATGTCATCGTATCGCTGGACTGTGACCTGTTTGTACCGGCGGCGCTTGGTGGCGTGATTAATGAGGACAATGTCTCGGACGTTTCAGCGAAAGCCATCCTCGAGGTGGCCAACGGGCCGGTCGATCCATCTGCTGACAAGGCGCTTTATGAAAAAGGCGTGGTGATCATTCCCGACGTGCTCGCCAATTCAGGCGGCGTGATCGTCTCCTATTTTGAGTGGTTGCAGAATAAATCCGGCCATTACTGGACAGCAGACGAGGTCAATGATCGCCTGAAAAAACAGATCAGTGCAGCCGCCGAAGCAGTATCCGACCTGACAGACGATGATGCGGGCTTGCGGGATGCAGCCTACGAACTGGCTGTCACGCGGATTGCTGAAACCGTCGATACGCTGATCGCAGATTGATTAAGCACTGGAACGCGCGAATAAGGACTCACTTCAGGCCTTTGAATTCAGGGTGAAGCTCACTAACTAAAACCCTGAGTAAAGTAAGGATTCAGATTAAGTGAGTTGGGACCCGTATGCGGCGCTCGGTCTGTCGAGAGGCGCTGATGCCGCCGCTGTGAAAAAAGCCTATCGTAAGATGGCCAAAGAGCTGCACCCTGATGTGCGCCCGAACGATGCTGCTGCTGAAGACAAGTTCAAGCGCGCAACGGCGGCGTTCAACCTGCTTTCCGATCCCGACAAGAAAGCCAAGTATGACCGCGGCGAGATCGACGCGGACGGTCAGGAACAGGCCCGCTTCCACAGTGGCCATCCTTTTGGAGGTGGCGGTGGACGCGGTGGTGCTGGCCCGTGGGGTCAGCAAACCGAGTTTCGGACCCACAATTTCAATGCTGGTCGCCAGGAACCGGGAATGGACGGGTTTGAGGACCTGTTCTCAGGCCTGTTTGGCGGCGGTGGCGGACGCGGTGCACGTCGCCCGCAATCTGCACGCGGTCAGGATGCGCGCTATCAGATCGACGTCGATTTCCTTGATGCTGTGACCGGCAAGAAACAGCGCCTTGGCATGACGGACGGCAAGGTCTTTGACGTAAACATTCCAGCCGGCGTGACCACTGGTCAGACCTTGCGGCTGCGTTCACAGGGCCATCCTGGCATGGGCGGTGCCCCGCCCGGAGACGCGCTGATCGAAGTGCGTGTCAAAGATCATCCGATCTTCAAGCGCGATGGCGACAATCTGCGTATGACTGTGCCGATCTCTCTGACCGAAGCGGTTGAGGGCGCAAAGATTGAAGTGCCAACGCCGATGGGCCGGAAAAACCTATCTGTGCCATCTGGTGCGAAGGGCGGTTCAACTCTGCGCATGAAGAAGCTGGGCATTCAGAAGAAAGACAATCCGGGCGATCTTTATATTACCTTGCAGATTGTGCTGCCTGAAAAACCATCCAGCGAGCTGAAGGATTTCGTGAAAAACTGGGATCAGCGCGAGGAAAAGCCTGCGCGGCCATAACTACCCCGCGCTCCAGAGATAAATCTGGCCAGCGATTGCGATCAAACAAAAGACCAGACCCAGAAGCGGGATGATGCGCCAGATATTCGGTGCGTCTTCCGGTTGCGTCTGGCCCTTGAGGCGCCAGAGTGAGGCGTTCACGCCCGCAAAAACAATCAGAATGACGAGGCTGGTCGCACTGGCCAGGCCTTTTAGCGGCACAAATAGTGCAAGCGCCAGAACGATGGCGAGCGAGATTCCCGTGGCGATAACTGGTGTTTTCGTTTTGCTGTTTATCCGTCCAAGAAACTCTGGTGCAGCCATTCTGGCGTCACGCCCCAGATCCATCAGAAGCCGGGCGGCAGCAATGATCTGCGTGAGGCCACCGTTTACAATTACGAACAGACTGGCAATGGCAATCGGCAGGGTGGGCCAGCCCTCTCGACCAACAGCTTCAACGAGCGGCGCGCGTGCGTCAGCGATTTGATCAATGTCGTCATGACCGATCAAAGCGGCTGAGATCGCCAGATAAAAAGCGAAGACAATGATCATGGCGATAATTATGGCGCGCGGCAGATTGCGTTTGACGTCTTTTACCTCCTCGGCGGTCTGGGCCATGTCACCAAAACCGATGAAGGAATAGACTGCCAGGAAGGCGCCGGCGAACAGGCCCGACATTGCCGTGCCATCAAAGCTGCTCAGCTCGCCTATCATTTTCGATGGCGCAGCAGCGAGTGAGTCGCGCGTTACGAAGAGCACAAATAACAGGGCCAGTATGCCCACCGCTGTTGTGATGGTCATGAAGGTTGCGCTCTCCTTCATGCCAGCGATGGAAATGATACTGAGAACGGCGATGAGGCCTGTAATGGCGACCCAGTCTGGTACCGCAACAATGCTGGAGAGATAGCTCGCAAAACCCGTCGTGATCGTGGCCCCGCTGACAATATTGGCAATGACGAGCATCCAGCCTGCTAACGAGCCAAACTTCCGGCTGTTGAAAGCTTTCTCGACGTAGTCGATCGGGCCGGCTGCAGTTGGGATACGTGCGCCAATTTCGGAGAATGACAGGGCTGTGGTAATGGCCACGAGGCCCGCAAGCAGATAGGCGAGCGGTGAGAGGGTGCCAGCCTCGCCAATCACTTCGCCGATAACAACAAAGATGCCTGCGCCCAGAATGGTACCTGATCCGTAGAAGACGAGGCCTGACAGGCCCATGCTGCGGTTGAGGGACTGGCCGCTGCCATCGGCACTTGCTGTTTGCGTCATAGTTTCATAACCGGTCGCCCCGATTGTTGTTCCGATGCAAAAAGAGAACTGCAATTTGTACGCGGAAACTCTAAGATGTACGCATTGTTCAGAGACGGTTCAGCGATTTCGAAGTAGAAACACACCATGAAGCCATTCCTTGCGATCTGTCTTGCGGCCAGCCTGTTCACGGTGACGCCCGCGTTTGCCCAGTTCGGGCAGACCAACCTCCTGCCTCAGCAGGAGCGTGATGCCGTGCGCCAGGGCCGCCTGCTGAGCCTTGGCGAGATCTATAATATGATGCGAGAACGCTATCGGGGTGGTCAGCCAGTCAGCGCTCAGATGCTGGACGGTGATCGGTATCTGATCCGCTGGGAAGTTCAGGGACGCGTAAAGGAGCTGGTCGTGAGCGCACGCAATGGCCAGGTTCTGAGTGAAAGAGGGTAAGACGCTATGAGAATGCTCGTTGTTGAAGATGATCCGGATCTGCGTCGCCAGCTTTCAGACGCGCTGACCCATGCTGGCTATGCCGTGGATACGTCTGAGGATGGTGAAGACGGCCATTTTCTGGGCGACACCGAGCCTTACGATGCGGTGATCCTCGATCTCGGCCTGCCAAAGATGGATGGCGTCACAGTTCTTGAGCGCTGGCGTGAAGATGGCAAGGATTTCCCTGTGCTGATCCTGACCGCGCGAGACCGCTGGTCTGAAAAAGTGGCCGGGTTTGATGCGGGCGCTGATGACTATTTGACCAAGCCTTTCTACACAGAAGAGCTTCTGGCGCGTGTGCGGGCGCTGCTGCGGCGGGCTTCGGGCCATGCCAGCGCTGCACTCGAGTGTGGTGATCTGCGAGTCGATACGCGTGCCGCTCGCGCAACTGTCGGCGGCAAGGCCATTAAACTTACGGCTCATGAATATCGCGTTCTGCAATACATGATGCACCATCAGGGCCGTGTTGTACCGCGCACAGAACTTGTCGAGCATATTTACGATCAGGATTTTGACCGCGATTCCAACACGATTGAGGTTTTCATCGGTCGCCTGCGCAAGAAAATCGGATCTGACCGGATCGCAACGGAGCGCGGCCTTGGCTATCGCCTGATCAATCCGGACACTGAAGCCAGCGCATGAATCTGGCTCGTATGTCGCTCGCCCGCCGACTTGTTGTCGGGGCGGCGGTCTGGAGCCTGGTCATGCTCGCGCTGACGGCTGTGATCCTGTCAGTGATCAACCGCCAGCAGACGCTGGAACTTCTGCATGGTGAGTTGAATGCAACGCTGGACACGCTGACGCGTGCGGCTTCGGAGTCAGACAGTGATGTGCTGATTGCGCCCATGCTCGCGCCATCAGATCAGAGGTTTCGCACTCCCTTGTCTGGCCGGTACTGGCTGGCGGCCGCGCTCGATGAGAATGGCAATATTCTCAGTGATGAAAGTTCCAACTCGGTCTGGGACTGGGTAGTCCCGTGGGAGGATTTTGCCATCGAAGAAGCCGTCGCCGGAAATGGCGAGCCGCAATATTCAAACACCATTGGCCCGGATAATGAGCCTGTGCATCTGGCGACAAAAGCCATCATCCTTCCCGGGCGAGACAATCCGGTTGTGCTGATTACAGGCGCTGACAGACGTCCGACAGATCGGATTACCCGTCAGTTTGCCTATACACTTGTGATTGCTCTGGCGCTGTTGGCTGTTGGGCTGATCATCGCGCTGGTCATTCAGGTTCGTCTGGGTCTCGCGCCTCTGGCACGTGTGCAGCGGGATGTGGCCGATATCCGTGTTGGCGAGAAGCATCGCCTGGATGATGATTATCCGAGCGAGCTTCTGCCGCTGACGGCAGAACTGAATAAACTGCTTGAGCACAACAAGAATGTGGTCGACCGGGCACGGACCCATGTTGGTAATCTGGCCCATGCTCTGAAAACACCGATCGCCGTTCTGATGAATGAAGCCAAAGGCGAGGATAGTTTCTCCGATCTTGTGCGCCGTCAGACAGGCGCCATGCGGGACAATGTTCAGCATTATCTCAAGCGCGCGCAGGCCGCCGCCCGCGCAGAAGTGCTGGGCGCGCGCACGCCGGTTGAGCCCGTCATTGAAGATCTGACCCGCCTGATGCAGCGCCTGTTCAATGAAAAGGGCATCACAGTTGCTCCGGGACAGGTTCAGCCACTCATCTTCCGGGGCGAGCGGCAGGACATTGAAGAGATGCTGGGCAATCTTCTTGAGAATGCCTGCAAGTTTGCCAGATCAAAAGTCCGTGTGATTGCCGAGAGCGGCGAAGGCGAAAATCTGGTGATTCACATAGATGATGACGGGCCCGGGCTCTCACCTGATGAGCGTACAGAAGCCATGAAACGCGGCGTCAGACTGGACGAAACGGCGCCTGGCACGGGCCTTGGTCTCTCCATCGTGAAAGACCTTGCAGAGCTCTACACGGGCGGTTTTGAACTGTCAGACAGCCCATTGGGCGGACTTCGTGCCACATTGATTTTGCCGTCCGTCTGACCCATTTATCGCTTAAGAATAAATCGGGAGACTTCCATGCGCGCTCGCGCCCGCCGTTTCTGGCTGATCATCACTGCAGGCGTCCTGCTGACAGGCGCTGTCGGACTGACGCTTTATTCCATCTCCAGCGAGATCGACGCCTTCTATGTGCCAGCCGATCTGGTTGAGCGCGGCGGCGGTACGGTTGGCGAGCGGGCCGAGATTGGCGGGTTGGTCAAAGAAGGCTCGATCATCACTCTGGAGACTGGTGAACTGCGCTTTGTCGTCGAAGATGCGACCGCAGAGATCGCGGTCCAATTTGATGGCTTCATTCCAGATCTTTTTCGCGAGGGCCAGGGCGTGATCTGCAAAGGCACATTTGTCGATCCCTGGACATTTCAGGCCAGCGAGCTGCTCGCCAAGCACGATGAGAACTACATGCCAAAAGCTCTGGAAGACGAGTTGAAAGAGCAAGGCGTTTATCGCGGCGAGGAAGAGGGCGTTTAAGGCCGTCTGCTGATCGTCACAAATCCATGCTATATTCCCCCAACAGTTGAGATGGGGGAAGGTATGTCGCTCTACTGGAAACTCAGAACCATCAAGAACACGGCGCACAGGGTTCATGTGTCCGAACGGCTGCGCGCCTTGCGAACCCAGCTCGCCGAGGAAGTAACGGCGCAAACCTCAGAGCATGATCTCAGGCTCGCCACCTGGAACCTCATGCATTTCGGTGGAGGTGGCGGGTATGAGCGGGACGTAGATGCACTTCTCTATATCTCCGAAATCATCGACCATTTCGATCTGGTCGCTGTTCAGGAAGTGAATGATGACCTGACTCAGCTTGAAGACCTGATGAAGAATTATCTCGGGCCGGAGTGGGATTACATTGTCACGGACACATCAGGCGGTGATCTCGGTAATGATGAGCGAATGGCCTTCCTCTATCGGAAAGGCAAAGTCCGGTTCGCTAAGCTGGCGGGTGAGATTGTCCTGCCTGACGGCCAGACAATTGTCGGCTCAGGCGGGATTGATTTCGCTGAGCATTTTGAGCGGCACAGCCAGTTTGCGCGGTCACCTTTTGTGGTGGGTTTTGAGTGCGGCTGGTTCCAGTTCAAGCTTTGCACTGTCCATATCTATTTCGGAAACCCAAAGCGTCCTGATAACATCACCGATGACCAATGGGATATTCTGCGCCAGGACTACATGGATGTTCGCAAGGCTGAGATCCGTGAGATCGCCGAGTTCCTGGCTGATCGGCAGCGCAATGAGCGCCGCCGTGAACTCGATATTCTAAAAGAACGCGGCTGGGACACCGAACAGAGCAAGGCCAATTACATCCTGCTCGGCGATTTCAACATCGTCTCACCGGAGCATGAAACCATGGCAGCGCTGAAAGAGGCTGGCTTTCAAATTCCTGACGGGATGGAAGAGCTGCCAACGACGCTTGGTTCCACCAAAGCGTATTATGATCAGATCGCGCACCGGCTGGGCGACAGGCGGGTGCGGCACTGCTGTTCTGGTGCGGTGAACTTCCGCAAATCGGTGTTCCGGGAGGAAGATGCTGAACACTATATCGATGTTGTGAAAGACCCGCTTGTGACCGGAGAGGCCAAAGGGATTGATCGCGACCGAGACGCGCAGATTACTTATTTCAATCGCTATCGGTTCAAGCACCAGATATCAGACCATCAGCTTTTATGGTCGTCTTTTCAGGTCGATCTGGCTGATAATTATCTTCAAAAGATAGCTGAAGAGGCAAGGGAGGAATAACCCCCTGCCTCTTTTGAAGCGCGTTAGCTCAATCCGCCTTTGCTAAAAGCGTTTCAGTAGGGCGTAAGCGTGCCTGAAGTGGTTCAACATTGCCAGTTACGTATTCTCTGAAGGTCTCGAGCGCCTTTGGTTTCGCGTCTGCCAGCGTGATGTCGCCCGCCTGGATCTGGTCGGCGAGTTCGAGCAATGGCAGGTACATGTCTTCAGTTTCGCCTTTCAGTGTGACGGCAAAGACGTCGTTCTCGTCGGCAATACGCGCCCACTGGTCGCGGATGAAAGCCCAGTAGTCTGCTGTCGCTTCCCAATACTCAATCGCTGGGGTGGGATCGAACTCATCACTATGACGATAAGTATTCACGCCAATCTCACGGACCAGCGCGGTTGGTTCTGCGCCTGAGAGGATCAGCTTGGTGTTGTCCTGCTCATGCACCCAGCCGAATGGCGTGATGGCATGGCGATTAATGGCGTCGACGGCGTTGTAGTCATCACGCGTGGTCATGTCACGGCGGGGAAGGGGACGCCATTCCGCAGGTGGCTCCCATTGCGATACACCCGCTTCATGCTTCCAGTGGCCAAGCGCGCCGTAACGCGGGGAATCGTCAACCTGATAGACGATCTGAGACCAGCTTCCCTCTGCGCTTTCAGCCGAGACCTCACGCATTTCCCAGGCATTTCCGCCGATGAAGACCATGACTTCGGCTGGCTCATACTGCCAGTCCTGACGCCAGTGTTTGACAACCATAGGTGCGTCAGCCGGTCCAACGACCAGAATGTGCTGCAGGCTGATAAAGTCGCCTGTGTCTTCGATCACGCGTACAACCTCGAAGCCACCAGAGAGCTTTTTATCTTTCAGCTCATAGCCCGCGAGCAGCGGAACCGTTTCAGTGAAATCGAAGGTGACGTGATAGTCGCCCGCCATGGCGAGAATGGCCTCTCGGTCCTGTTCATAGGTGTCCGGCACTGGAGCCTGAACCACTGACGCGCGTGTGGACTCACTCTGAGAAGCAGGGACGGTCGTCTGGCAGGCGGCCAGAAGGGCGAGAGCAGGCAGGCTCAGCCAGAGGCGGTGAAAGTTGGGTCTCATAGAGGTTCTCCCGAAAACTGTATTCATCATGACTAATCAATTTGAGAATGACTTGCAAACGCATTTTCTTTCTGTCAAACGCAAATGCGAGTCATTTGCAGTATCGAATTGGGGAAAACATGATTTTTACTCGTACACAACAGCTGACGCTCCGGGCCGCACTCGTCACCAGTGCGGCATTGCTTGCTGTTCCGGCCTGGGGGGAGGAGCCCGTCGCCGATCCCGAAATGCGCGAAGAGGTCGTGACGGTTTATGGGACATCGAACCCGATTCCCGTCTTCGAATACCCGGGTCAGGTAAGTGTCGTCTCACGCGATGAGATTGAACGGTTGATTCCGTCCACACCGGCGGATCTGATGAAGTCTGTTCCGGGCGTTGAGTTTTCGGGCGGCCCAAGGCGGACCGGTATGGTGCCAAGCATTCGCGGGCTGTCCGGTGAGAATGTTCTGATCCTTCTGGATGGTGCGCGACAGAGTTTCATTTCGGCGCATGATGGACGCTTTTTCCTCGAACCCGACCTTATACAGTCCGCTGAGATTGTCCGTGGTCCAGCCTCCGCGCTTTACGGTTCGGGCGCTGTTGGCGGTGTCCTCGCCTTCGAAACATCCGATGCTGCATACCTGTTGAGGGAGGGTGAAAGCTTCGGTGCGAGAGTGCGTGCCGGCTATCAGAGCGTAAATGAGGAAAGCTCGGCCAGTCTGACCGCCTATGGTGTTCAGGGGCCGGTTGATGGGGTCGCCAGCCTGTCGTTGCGCCAGTCCGGCGATATTGAGCTCGGAACTGGCGCCGACCTGCCGTCTGACGATGAGATTGTCAGCGGGCTTGCCAAACTGGGCTATCAGTTCACACCTGCACTGCGCGGTGAACTATCCTGGCAGAGCTTCACCAATACGGCCATCGAACCTAATAACGGTCAGGGCACAGGGAATACAGGTGACCCGCTTCTGGATCGTGATGTCGAAAAAGATATTGATTCAGAGACCTGGCGCGGAAGTCTGACGTATAATCCGAGTTCAGACTGGATTGATACGAGCCTGACGGCCTACCAGCAGACCACAAATGTCGATGAATTCGACGAAACCATCCCGCGGACAACAGGCCGGGAAATTGAAACGACAGGCTTCAGCGCCAGAAACGCATCCCGATTCCAGCTTGGGCCGGTCGCGACGACTTTCACGATTGGCGGCGACTGGTATGAGGACACCCAGACTGGTTTTGACACTGATACGACTGACGGCGTTCGCGGCGGCGTACCGAATGCTTCAGCCGAATTCAAAGGTGTCTTCGCCCAGCTCGAAGCGGAGGTTGAGCGCCCGCTAGGGCTGCCGGGCCAGCTGATTGTGATTCCCGGGATACGGTATGACGAGTTCACGAGTTCATCGGATGCCGCGCCAGAGGCTAGCAATGATGAACTTTCGCCACGCCTCGCGGCGAGCTATGGCCCGGTCAACTGGCTGAGGGTTTTTGCGAGCTATGCCGAAGGTTTCCGGGCGCCATCGGTGAATGAACTTTATCTTGATGGGGTCCACTTTTCCGTGCCGCACCCGGTTCTGTTTGATCCCGCGGCAGGCAGCATGGTGTTTGTGAACAATAATTTCGTTCCGAACCCCAACCTGAAGCCGGAAACATCTGAAACCGTTGAGTTTGGCTTCGGCATGGATTTTCAGGATGTTGTCGCCCAAGGCGACCGTCTGCAGGGCAAGGTCTCCTGGTATGAGAGCGATGTTGAGGATCTGATCAATCTTGGTGTGGACTTCACCTACGATCCCACCTGCTTTGCCGCGCCAAGCTTCTTTCCCTGCACGGCGGGAGTCACGTATTCGGACAATGTCTCAAGCGCCGAACTATCGGGCGTGGAGCTGGAAGCCGCTTATGAAACCCAGCAGTATTATGCGCGCCTGACATTCTCATCTATTGAGGGAACAGACCTCTCAACCGGTGAAGACCTTGGGACGCTGACGCCTGATCGTACAACGCTGGATCTCGGATGGATGTCAAAAAATGATCAGTTTCGTCTGGGAACGCGTCTTCGTTTTGCATCCGACTTTGAACGCAAGGATGGAGATGGCCTGACGGTTGAAGAGCGCGACGGCTACGGGGTTGTTGATCTCTATGCAACATGGGTACCCGAATTCGCGCAGTCACTGCGTTTCGACCTTGGCGTCGAGAATCTTTTCGAAGAAAATTATGAGCGAGTCTTCGAAGGGGTCTCTGAACCCGGTCGAAACTTCAAAATCGCGGCGAGCTATCAGTTCGGGAACTGACGGCGGCGTCAAAAGCGTTTAGGGGATCAGCCAGCGTGACCCACCACGTCTGGCTGAGGGGCCTGGCCGGTTTGCATCTTTCGATGCCATCGCCGGTCAGGCCCAGCACCAGCTCTCAGATTAAGATGTGTCTGCGCCATCAAAGTCGCAGATAGATTATTCTGCAGTCGGCCGATTTATCGATCAGTATCGCCATCTTCTGGAGAGGTGATAAGCGTCTCATGACAGGAGACGCATATGACGACAGGCAACTGGCTTCCGACCGGCAAAATCAAAGAAGCGGCAGAGGGCAAAATCCTCAGCATTGAGAGTGGTCATACCGGGTGGCTGGTCTTCAACAACCCTGAACGCCGCAATGCCATGTCACGCGCCATGTGGGATGCTGTTCCCGAGCTGATTGCAAACCTGGAAGCCAACTCAGACATCAAGGCGCTGGTTCTGATGGGGGCAGGTGAGAAGGCGTTTATTTCTGGCGCTGATATTTCTGAGTTCAAGGAACAGCGCGAGCGCCCTGAGGCTGAGGACCAGTACCGCGCGGCAACAGAGGCGGCCTGGGGCGCCATTGAAGCGAGCAGATTGCCGACCGTAGCCATGATCCGTGGCGCCTGCATGGGCGGTGGCCTTGCGACTGCGCTGAGCTGTGACATTCGCATTGCTTCTGAAGATGCGACCTTCGCGATCCCGGCTGCCAAACTCGGTATCGGCTATCCTTTTGCGGGCATTCAGAAACTGGTCGCGCTGTTAGGCCCTGCGCAGGCCAAAGCCATGATGTTCACGGCTGAGGCCTATTCTGCCGGGACAGCTCACACCATGGGGCTGATCAATGAAGTGACCTGCGCAGTGAAGCTGGAGCAACGGGTTCGGGAACTGACGGATGCCATAGCGCGCAATGCGCCGCTGACGATTCAAGCTGCGAAGCTTTCAATCGATCAGGCTGTGAAGGATGCAGGAGCGCGAGATATGGACCGCGTGCAGCAGGCCATTGATCGCGCTATGAATAGTGATGACGTGAAAGAAGGCCATCAGGCGTTTCTGGANAANCGCGCGCCTGATTTNAAAGGCNGGTGANNANCCCTTGCCCCAGACGACGAGCTTGTTCTGGGCATCATGNCCGATATCNCCGCGNCCCAAATACTCNATGCCAGACCGGTGACACCAGTCNCGCACGGATTCCTCATANGTCATNCCGAAGGGAATNTCGTTTTCGGGAATNTCTGAGCAGCGGCCCAGCATAATACCTTTGCAGCGCTGGATGTTTTCGTTCGAGCAGAGCGTAAACATTTTTCGATCGATGGCGTATTCATACTCGCCCACATCCTCGATCATGATGACATGGCCAGACAGGTCGGGCTGCCAATGGGTGCCGATAATGTGCTCAAGTATGCTGAGATTGATGGCCACCCGCGGATTGGCGCTTCTGTTTGGCTCGATACCTTCATTGCTGCGCCCGGAGACGTAATCCAGAACGCGCGTCATNCACGCTTCACCACCAGAAGAGCGATTGATCTCCACCGGCATGGGCCCATGGATCAACCGGCCAATCTGCAGTTTGTAGAGGCGGGCGAGCACCGCGCCGAAATCGGAATAGCCAATATAGGCTTTTGCGCGCGCATTCTGGTCCAGCCGATCAAAGATATCATCCTGAAGGCGCATGGAACCATAGCCGCCACGTGCCGACCAGATGACATCAATGTCCGGCGAATTGGCATATTCCAGAAAGGCGAGGCTTCGCGCCTCATCATTTCCGGCAAAGTGTCCGTGCTGAAGGAAGCACTGAGGATGGAATTTAATTTCAAGGTCTGACGCATAGCGCTCGCGAACAAGCGCAGTCAGCTTGTCAGCGGTGTCGGGTGTGATCGATTTTGCGGTTGCCACCACGCCTATCGTCAAAGTCGAACTGCCCATATAGACCTCTGGTAAGCTGTTCAAACTGATTCCTAACGACCCTATCCGGTGAGGGCCTGATGACCAAAAGCTATTTCTTCTGTGGCATAGGCGGAAGTGGCATGTTGCCACTCGCAATGATCCTGAAAGGGCAGGGCGCTGAAATTTCAGGCTCTGACCGCGCGCGGGATCAGGGCCGATCAGAAGAGAAGTTCGCTTATCTTGAGGCTCAGGGCTTTAAACTGTTCCCCCAGGATGGCTCGGGCCTGAAGAGCAAAGACCAGATTCTGGTCGCGTCTGCTGCTGTGGAAGACACTGTGCCGGATGTGGCGGCCTCGCTGAAACTCGGCTGTGAGCGCCTTGGCCGGGCTGAGCTTCTCTCCAGCCTGTTCAATGAGTCACCCAAGAGCATAGGCGTGGCGGGCACGTCGGGCAAATCCACCGTGACCGGCATGATCGGCTGGGTGCTTCATGATCAGGGCATGGACCCGACCGTGATGAACGGTGCGGTCATGAAAAACTTCGCTACATCCGACGCCTTGTTTGCCAGCGCGCTGGTTGGCAAAGGCGAGGTGTTCGTCAGCGAGGTTGATGAGAGCGACGGATCGATTGCGCGCTACAATCCGACCGTGGCGGTGATCAACAATATCGCGCTCGACCATAAGACCATGGATGAGCTGCGCGTTCTGTTCGAAGGCTTTGCGCGGCGGGCCGAGGTGGCTGTTCTCAATGACGAAAATGACGAGACCAGTCAGCTGAATCTCAAACTTCTGGGTGACGGCGAAACAGCTGAGCATGATGTGGTGTCATTCAGCCTTGATGGCGGGATGTCGGAATTCACGGCCAGCGACATAAGGCCTGGCCCAACACAGATTTCCTTCCGTGCGCACGACGCCGAAGATGGACGGCAGACCGCAGATGTGACCTTGCGCATGCCTGGCGTTCACAACGTTTACAACGCCCTGGCGGCGATTGCGGCGGTAACGCGTCTCGGTGTGAAGTTCGAAGATGCATGCGCGTCGCTCGAAAAATTCGAGGGCATCAAGAGGCGCTTTGATATTGTTGGGACCAGCGCAAACAACGTCACCGTGATTGATGATTTCGGGCACAACCCGGACAAGATATCAGCCACTCTGCGGACGTTGCACGATTTTCCTGGCCGCCTGATCGTCATGTTCCAGCCACACGGTTTCGGACCGCTTCGCAAGATGAAGGATGAGTTCGTTGAGACCTTCGTGAAGGGCCTCAGCGACGAAGATGTTCTCTTGATGCCGCAGCCGGTCTATTTTGGCGGCACTGTTGACCGGTCTGTTACGAGCAAAGACCTCACAGACGAAATTGCGGCGGCGGGGAAACGCGCTGAAACGCTGGAAACGCGCGTGGATTGCGGTGACCGCATTGTTGAGCTGGTAAAACCGGACGACCGGATCGTGGTGATGGGCGCACGTGATGATACGCTGTCTGAATTCGCAGCTGATGTACTGAGCCGGGTTTAACTGGCGTCCGAGGTCATCACTCGTCCAGCGACAGCGCCAATCGCTTATGCACCCGGTCGACAGGTGTGCCGTCCTTTAAGGGGACGGCTTCATCGACTTTGAAATCTTCAAAACCCATTCGAGAATAATAGGCGAGGCCGCCAGTATTGTCGGCACGGATTTCGGCGTTCAGNCCCTTCAGGCCGAGCTCTTCCGCACGGAGTTTGGTATGAAAAAACAATCGGCTGCCGACTCCGCGCTGCGCCCGTCCGATCCGTGCGAAGGTCGCGATATTGCCCCAGCCCTCTGGTAAGCCAGGATAATGACCGAGCGTCTGAAAACCCAGAAACTCGCCGGTTGTGGGATCTTCGGCCACAAAGCAGAAAATGACCGACGGGCCTGTCAGATAGGCCTCATTCAAAGNTTCGGGTGTGAANTCATCCTGTAAGGCGGACGTCCCGCCNGCCCGAATAATCTCATTCAGAAGCTCTGCCAGTTCATCGGCATCAACAGAGGTGACAGGGCGAATGGTCAGCGACATCGCTCAACATATAAGCTTATTTGCCGGACAATAGAATGCGGATGATTTCATTTTCGGAAGTCACACCTTTAAACTTGCCTGACGTTGGGGCCACTGTGCCAGAGGCTAAAAAAATTCTGACGAGGAGACGCCATGACNGATTTCATCACCGTTGAGCATCAGGACAAGGTCTGCATTGTNACGCTCANCCGNCCTGANGCNAANAATGCNATNAATCAGGACATGTATGGCGCTATGGCAGATGCACTGCTGGACGCGGATGAGCGCGATGACGTGNGNGCNGTGNTGCTACGNGCCGAAGGNGANATCTTCACNGCNGGAAATGACCTGCGTGACTTTCAGAGCAGCCGGGATGGTGGTGAGCCGCCAGTAGGGCGTTTTCTCCGGGCGATCCGTGAGGTCAATGTGCCCTTCCTCATCGCAGTGAATGGGGCGGCAATCGGTATCGGCCTCACCATGCTGTTGCATGCAGACCTCATTATTGCGGATGAGACGGCTAGCTTCAAAGCGCCATTCGCACAGATTGGTGTTGTGCCGGAAGCCGGTTCCTCAATCCTTTTACCGCAAGCTGTGGGCATTGCCTGGGCGAATGATATTCTCCTTACTGGGCGAAGTGTGACTGCCGAAGAGGCTCTGTCTATCGGTCTGATTTCACGTGTTTATCCAAAGGCAGAACTGCAAGCCGAAGCTCTGAAGCTAGCGAAACAGGTGGCCGCAATGGCGCCGAATGCCATGAAGGAATCCAAACGCCTCATTCGTGCCAGCAGAGACGTGATCGCCAAGCAAATGGAGAAAGAGTTTGCTGTCTTCGGACGTCAGCTTCAGTCAGCTGAATTCAAGGAAGCCACAACAGCTTTCTTCGAAAAGCGCCCGCCAGTTTTCGACTAAGCGGCCCGCTAGACTTCCTTCGGCAGAATAAGCGCGGCGCGCAGGCCNACATTCGGCGGCGCGCCGGGTCCTTCAGAAAGGTGAAGTTCGCCCTGATGCAGGCGTGCAATGGCGTCCACCATGGCAAGGCCAAGCCCGTTTCCGGGCTGGGTGCGGCTCGCCTCCAGGCGTACGAAACGGCGCGTTGCGCGTTCGCGGTCTTCTTGCGGGATACCAGGCCCTGTGTCTGTCACGGAGAGCTCGAGCTCGCCCTTCCGGGTGGTCCGGGCGCGCAGCGTCATGGCGCCGCCTGATGGCGTGTATTTGATAGCATTGTCTAGGAGATTGGTGATCGCCTGAGCGATCAGCGACCGGTCACCCTCAATCGTCAGGCCCGGCTCAATTTCTGAATCGAAAGACAGGCCGGCATCCTCTGAGGCCGGCTCATAGAGTTCTGCCAGTTCGGACATAAGGTCACTGACTTCGATTTCAGTGAAACGGCTGGCGCTGCCTGCCTGCACCTTGGAGAGGCTGAGAATGGCGTTGAATGTGGCGAGGACCGCATCGACTTCTTCAATCGTTCGCTCTGTGCTCTCAACCCTGTTGACGGCGTCGCCATCACGCAGATCCGCTTCGAGACGGTTGCGCAGACGGGTGAGGGGTGAGCGAAGGTCGTGGGCAATCGCATCCCCGGCATGACGGGTCGTCATCATCAGATGTTCCAGCCGGTCCAGCATGGCATTAAGGCGTTCGGACAGCCGGTCGAACTCATCGCCTGATCCGACAACAGGCGCGCGGCGCGAAAGGTCTCCTGAAATGATCCCATCGGTTGTGCGGGTCAGCTGTTCGGCCCGTTGCGCGGCTGATCTGGAAATGATGAGGCCGCCAAGAAGCGACATGGCGAGGCCAACCGGAAGTGCCGTCCAAACAGTCCGCGTGATGCGGTTGACGATCTCTGTCCGGGTGCTGAGGTCATAAGCGACCATCAGGCTCGCCTTATTGGGCAGTCGAATGATTATGCCGTTCGCCGAGCGGGTTTCCAGTTCTCCATTGCGGTTCAGCGTCTGATAGTCGAAATTGGTTTCGACAGAGCCCTGATTGGGCAGTTCATCGGGAATGGTTGCAAAGTCGCCAGAGACCGTCTGGCCTGCCGGGTCCTGCAAGACATAAAAGAATGGTCCACGAACCGAAGACCGTTCAATAACCGTCTGGTTCAGGCGATCCATGCCGCCAGCGTTGAAAGAGGCCGCGAGCGCCTGCACTTCATCATCCAGCTCCCGTACGGACTGAGACCGCATATAG
>PABS01000032.1 GCA_002699325.1 Ponticaulis sp.
AGCTGACGTCATAGGCGCGCATGATCTCGCAGATCTCTTCGAAATGGGTGTAGAGGAAGCTCTCCTTATGGTGGGCGAGCATCCATTTCGCCATGATGGAGCCGCCGCGCGAGACGATGCCCGTGACGCGGTTGGCGGTGAGGTGGATATAGGCGAGGCGCACACCGGCATGGATGGTGAAATAATCAACGCCCTGCTCGGCCTGCTCGATCAGCGTGTCGCGATAGACCTCCCAGGTGAGGTCTTCAGCCACGCCATCGACCTTTTCCAGCGCCTGATAGATGGGCACGGTGCCGATGGGGACGGGCGAGTTGCGGATGATCCATTCGCGGGTGTTGTGAATGTTGCGGCCTGTTGAGAGGTCCATCACATTGTCGGCGCCCCAGCGTGTGGCCCAGACCATTTTCTCGACCTCTTCCTCGACAGAGGAGGCGACGGCGGAATTGCCGATATTGGCGTTGATTTTCACAAGGAAGTTGCGGCCGATGATCTGGGGTTCCAGCTCGGGGTGGTTGATATTGGCCGGGATGATGGCGCGGCCTTTGGCGATCTCGTCGCGGACGAATTCAGGGGTGATGAATTCGGGGATCTCAGCGCCGAAGCTCTCGCCCTGGGCGACGGTTTTGGCGGCATTGGCGAGGGCTTCCTGACGGCCAAGGTTTTCCCGCTCGGCGACGTAGATCATTTCTTTGGTAATGATACCGGCACGCGCGAATTCGTACTGAGTGATGGGGTGGGGTTTTTGTTTAGCGTGCTCACCAGCTGTTCCTCGCGCTTCGCTGCTCGGGCTGGTTGCGCCTGCGCGGTCGCTTGTGGTGGTGCCCAGAATACGCGTTTTGTTTGTTTGACCACCCGCTTCGGCTGCGCCTTCGCGATGGCTCGCGCTCAGGGCTGCCCCCTCACCACCGAATGTCGGGTCGAAGTCTGCCGCTCTCAGGGGGGCGTTGCGGATGGGGAATTCGCGGGCGAGGTATTTGCCTGTGGCGCCGCCATTATCCTCTGGCTTGACCTCGCGGCCCTCATATTCGACGACGCCGCCGCGCTCCAGCACCCAGTCTTTGCGGGTGCGGGGAAGGCCTTTCTCGACGTCAATCGTGACGCTCTCATCAGAATAGGGGCCTGAGGTGTCGTAGACCGGGACGGGCGGCTCGTTCGCCGTGGGGTGGAGGTCAATCTCGCGGCGCGGCACGGCAAGGCTCGGGTCGGCCTTGGGATGCGTGTAGACCTTACGGCTGGCAGGCAGCGCGCCGGTGGTGACTTTCGGGGTCTCGAATTCGGACTGGGAGGTCGGTTTGTTCATGTTAGGTCGCCTTTCTCTGGCGTGTAGACGGGTTTGAGGGCGAAGCCGTTGGAGCGGCTGAATGGGACGGCCAGATCTTTCGCGAGCGCCAGGCCGGTTTTTTCAATGTCGGGAATGCCAACGATGTCCTGCAGGTCGCGCTGTCTGTTCTTCCAGGGCTTGAGGACGAGTCGTGGCGAGACGAGGCCGGAGCGAAGCTCGACTGCGGTGATCTGATCGCGCTGACGATCAAACTCCAGCCGGGCTTTGTTCCTGTTGAACATGTGGGTCACAAGGGCGAGGAGACGCTGGTTGGTTGCCACATAAAGTGTGTTTTGCGGCATTCGGATGCCCTGCGCGATGAGCACTGACAGCAGTGTGGTAAAGGGGAATGCGATCACGGGCGGCACGTGGCGGGTGTCTGGGGCAAATGCACTGGCGTACATATTGAGGCCGAACCAGCACCAGATGAAAACCAAGGTGCCAACNCAGAAGGAGTGAAAGTGAAGGCCACTGCCTGGCGCAGACCGGACCACCTGCTCACCCGGCTTCAGGGCGGCATCGATGGCGGTGTCAAATGGTGGTTGGATGGCGTCCCGTTTCAACAGTCTCTCCGTTCCTACGCCGGCCACCTCCACGAGTAGAGATTTCCCGGATCAGGTTCAAAGGGTGCTGGGTTTGCGAAACCTCATCTCAGCCGGTGCACCGNCGCCCCTCGGATNNGTGANANANTANNNGAGNTGGAGCGCNTTGGGAAGGGGGCGGTGGTTCAGGAAATCTCTGNCATGTTTGAGTTGCAGGCGGGCAAGCTGAGCGTAGTCTGTCTGTGGCGAAAGGACGGACGAGCATGGCTGAGCACCAGTTGAACGGCGCGTGCCGCTGCGGGCAGGTGAGACTTGAGTTTACNAGCCCGGTTGGCCCGGAAGCGATGACGCCNNGNGCNTGTGATTGCGATTATTGTGCGCGNTATGTCGGAGTTTATCTCTCNCATCCCGGCGGCAGNCTGGCGATTGCGAGCGCCGGGGCGCTGACACGAAGACGTCAGGGCGCGGAGATTGCCGATATGCTGCATTGCTCCAGCTGNGATCAGCTGATCGGTGTTGTCGTGGAAAGCGAAGGCAAGTTGCTTGGTGCGGTGTGTCTGGCCGTATTGGGTGACCGCGACGCGTTTCCGCAAGCCGCCAGGGTCTCGCCGAAACAGCTCAGCCCGGACGAGAAGCAATCGCGCTGGTCTGATGTCTGGATGCCCGTCAGCCTGACAGAGGGGCCCGACAGAGGGGGCTGACTGATGCGTGTATGCAAAGGCTGGTCGCGGCTGCGAAAATACTAAGCCATTTTGCTAAGTGTATTGACTCTGCTTTTGCTGTGTAATACTAAGCCATATGGCTAACTTAAGTGCGTCCACACCCAACCCGATTGATCTTGGCTTTCATGCGCTGGCAGACGCAACGCGTCGGGCCGTGATCGCGCGACTCCATGAGGGCGAGGCGGCGGCGACAGAGCTGGCTGAGCCGTTTGACATGGCGCTGCCCACCTTCCTCAAACATCTGAAAGTGCTGGAAGCGGGCGGGCTGATCACAACGCGCAAGGAGGGGCGGAAACGTATGTGCCGCCTTGAGAGGGAACAACTGGCCCGGCTGTCGGGCTGGATCCATGAGTATGAAACAGGCTGGCGGAACCGGCTCGACCGGATGGGCGCCCTGTTTGAAGAGGGGAATGACAAATGAGCGTCAACATGCATCACCGCACGACAACCCTGGAAAAAAGCTTCCCGGTTAGCCCGGCAAAGGTGTTTGCCGCCTGGGCGGACCTGGATAAGCGCAGCCAGTGGAATTCGCCATCTGACGAAGTGACCATTCGCTATACGGAGGATGACTTCTCGGTCGGCGGCAAGGATGTGTCGCTCTGTCTGGTGGGCGATCAGATCATGGCCGAAGTGGTGGGCGTTTATCATGCCATCGTACATGATGAGCGGATCATCTATACCGAGATCATCAAGTCAGGTGACGGCATGGTGCTGGGGATTAGCCAGGTGTCGGTGGATATTGCGCCGTCAGGTACGGGGACGAACATGGTTGTGACCCTGCAAACTGTCGCCTTGGCGGGCGGGGAAGTGCTTGATGAGGTTGCCGCTGGCTGGACGGCAAGCCTGGGCATGATGGAGAAGGTGCTCGGCGAGGTGATGTCAGCGTAACGCTTTTGGGAGGTGTGATCGGGGTTAAGCAGATGCTCGCCCCGTCTGCCGGAGATACCCACGAAGGTGGGTATCCACGTCTCTACTTCTGCAGGGTGGTGGATGAGCGTTTATAGGCGTGGGTTCCCGCCTGCGCGGGAACCGGCGAAGAGGCCCGATTAGAACTCAATTGTTCAGAAGGTTGTAGAGGTCCATCCAGTCTGGGTTGGACTCCTCAATCATCCTTATTTTCCATGCTCTGTTCCATTTCTTGATCTGATACTCGCGGATTTTCGCGGAATCGCGCGTCTCGTGCAGCTCATACCAGACCAGTTTCCGGACCTGGTATTTTCTGGTGAAAGACGCGCCGCTTCCCTCTCTGTGGGCATGAATTCGTGCCGACAGATCGTCAGTATGGCCGCAATAAAGCGTGCCATTTTTCCGGCTGGCGAGGATGTAGACATAGAAAGCCATGCCTGATCTTAGTTCCCGGGGATGGCTCAGCAATTGCCTTGATTAAAAAGGGTGGTCGGTTCTTGCGTCGGAAATACCCATGAAGGTGGGTATCCACGCCTCTACTCCTGCAGGGTGGTAGATGAGCATTTATAGGCGTGGGTTCCCGCCTGCGCGGGAACCGGCGGAGAGGGCGTGGCTGAGCTCAATTGTTCAGAAGGTTGCGCAGGACTGCCGCGCTGTGCAGTTTGCGGGTGTGTTTGAGTCTAAACGGAGCCCATGACCCGATGAAGTCAGCTGCCAATCGTGCCGGATGGGCATTTCTCGTCAGTCTGTTTGCTTTGGTGGCCTGTACCACGACGGCTGTGCAGGATGGCGCGCCGACTGAGCTCGCACTCAATGCTGAGCGCGTGGCCGAATTGCGCGGGCCTGATCTGATCGCAAACTATTATCCGGCTGAGAGCGATGGGCCGGGCCCTGCAATACTGCTTCTGGGTGGATCTGAAGGCGGGCTAAGCCCGCTCGTGGCCGAGGAGGCGTTCAAGCTGCGCGGCGCCGGATACAGCGTGCTGCAGCTGTCTTATTATCGCTCTCCGGGCCAGGAGGAGAACCTCGAAATGGTGCCGCTGGAGGTTTTTGATCGCGGGCTCAACTGGCTCAGCGCGCGCCCGGAAGTGGATGCTGGCAGGATTGGCATTATGGGCACCTCCAAGGGGGCTGAAGCGGCGCTGATCACCGCAGAGCGGCGCCCGCAGGCATTTGCAGCAGTTGTGGCTGTGGTGCCGTCTAATGTCTCCTGGCAGGGGATCAACTGGGCATTTGACGGGCGTCCCGCAGAGGCGAGCTGGTCTCTGAATGGTGAAGCCTATCCTTATCTGCCCTATGGTGCCTGGGAGGCAGAAAAAGGCCTCTATTCGCTCTATGATAATGGGCTGAACGCTGTTTCTGAGCATGAGGATGCGCTGATCGAGATTGAACTCGTCGAAGCGCCGGTCCTGTTGATTTGTGGTGGGGCGGATACGCTGTGGCCGAGTTGCCCCATGTCTGAGGCGCTCGCGGCGCGCGCGATCCGGCTGAATGGGCCGGAGGTTGAAGTGCTGGTCTATCCCGAGGCCGGGCACGGCTCTGGCGGTGCGCCATCGGAAAAGTACGACCCTTCCATGGCAGATGAGACCTCCACCTATGGCGGCACCAGAGGCGCTAATCAGGCGGCGCGGGAAGATGGCTGGCCGAAGACGCTCGCTTTTTTTGAGGCCGCCCTGAAGTCAGCAAAATAGACGTACGCAGTGGTCCCGTATGCGCGGGAACCGGCGGAGAGGCCCGGTTAGAACTCAATTGTTCAGGAGGTTGCATCGGTTTACGGAGCTGTGCAGATTGCTTCTGGAATAACAGTCTGAACGGAGCGGGCTGAGCGATGAAGACCGCAGTCTGGAACTTCGAATTCGCACCGCCTCGCGGCAAAGCAATTTCTGAACTGCGTCGTCGCGTTACAGCTGTTCAACCTGATGTCTGCATTCTGAGTGAAGTCCGGATGGACGCCGTCCCGGCCGGACACGCAATTTTTGCCCATAGCGACTGGGGCTATGCCTCTCACGCCAGAGCCAGAAAAATTTCGCTCATTTCTGCGCACCCGTGGCGCGAAACCGTCCAGCATACAGGCGGCCGACCGCTTCAGGGGCGATTTGTTTCGGGTGTGACACGCGTGGGCCCAATCGATTGCGTCGTCATAGGCATCTGCATTCCCTGGTCGTTTTGTCACGTATCGTCGGGCCAAAGAGATCAAGCGCGGTGGGATGAGCATAAGGCGTTCATTCGGGCACTTCCGGATGCTCTCGATCCCATTACTCAGAGCGGATTGCCGGTCTTACTCGGCGGTGATTTCAATCACACATTCCCTCGCGTGAAATCTGATGCCGAAGCACATCAGATGATTGTGGAATTGCTGGAGGACCGCGACTTTAAGCTGGCGACGGACGCTGCACCGTTTGAAGGCCGGCTTTTAAACCATCTCGCCGTGAGGGGCCTGCGTTGCGGAGATATTCTCAAACTCGACAATATGTCAGATGGCAGACAGCTTACAGACCATATTGGTGTAGCTGCCGAACTTACTCCGGTCGCCTAGCAGTTTAACTTGCTTCCGGTCTTGGGCCGCGCCATCTACGGCCAATGAACCTCTCCGCCTATTTCAAACGCATTGGCTATGAAGGCCCGGCGCGTGCAGACCTTGAGATGCTGAATGCGCTGATCGAGGCGCATGTGCGGGCGGTGCCGTTTGAGAATCTGGATATTCATGCCGAACGGCCGGTAGAGAATACGGTTGAAGCGGCGTTTGATCAGATCGTCACGCAGGGGCAGGGCGGCTGGTGCTATGAAATGAACGGCCTGTTCGGCTGGGTGCTGTGTGAGATTGGGTTCGACGTGACGCGGCTGGCCGCTGGTGTGCGACGGGGCAAGCTTGGCGATGCGGCGCTGGGCAATCATCTGTGTCTGATGGTCAGGCTGGCCGGCGTGGAATATCTCGTCGATGTCGGATTCGGGGGATCTCAGATTTCGGCGATATCGCTTGCGCATGCTGAGACGCTGCATCCGCCGGTTCGAATGGCGCTGGTGCCTTTGCAGAACGGATTCTGGCGGCTGCATGAGGGCGGCTGGGGCGCGGCGATGAGCTATGATTTCGCGGCAGCGCCAGCGAATGAAGGCTTGTTGAGCAAACAGCATGACGAACAGATCACCGATGCGAATTCGGTTCACCGCAAGACGCTGACGGCTCGCATCCGCCGGGACCGAGCTTATTATACTTTGCGTGGGCGTATGCTGGAGACGAATTTTCCCGGCCGGAAAGAGACGCGGGAGCTGCAGTCTCAGGACGAATTAAAAACGGTTCTCGATGAGGTGTTCGGCCTTGAGGAGCCGGAGCTGGACCGTCTGTGGCCGAAGATTCTGGCGCGTCACAGACAGGTGTTCCCTCACGCCGCGCGCGGATAACTCTGACGAGCTGATTAGCCCCTCATTCGCGCGCTCCCGCGCGTTTTCTTCCAGATCCGCGCAATGACCCAGATATCCAGGATGAGCATTCCGAGGATGATGGGGACCATGAGCAGGCCGCCAAACAGCAAGAAAATCATCATGGGCGAGGGCCAGATACGGCCAGCAGCAACTCCACCGAGCAGAAACACATCTGCTGTGACGATACCCATGATGAGAGAGGGAAGCAGCATTCCGACCTCAGGCCAGCCCATCCGAACGAAGGGCGCAAGTCCGGACAGGAGGATGAGGGCGGCAATAAAGCCGAGGAAGAGAATGACCATGACCAGTAAAAGATACACAGGCGGCTCCTCAGTCTTTCGGTGTCTGGTCAGGCGACAGACCGCACTGGGCCAGTGTGCCGCCGATTTCTTCAGCGGCGTCGGTCATGTTGAACTCGGCCATGATGGGTTGGTCCGGACGGTCAAAGGTTGCCGGCGCGATATCGAAACTGACATGATCGCTCGCAATAAGGTCGCGGATGAACTGAGGCTCATCTTCCGGGTAGATGAAGACCTTGCTGCCATCGAGACCGTCTAGAAAGCCACGAATGGGTTGGAAAGGCTGACTGTCAAACGAAACAGATAGCGTGACGTCTTCGTCTGTGCCGCGTTGTTTCCATGTCAGGTCATCATCGTCGATGAGGCCGTCCTGGATTAGAATGGCGGGATCATCGCCAAGGCAGGTCAGGATTAGCGCGGTAAGCGTGCCGTTCTCTTTGACATGATTAAAGTTGACCGCTTTGGGCCATCTTGATCCTTCGCCCTCGGTGATTTGCCAGTGCGCCTGTATTTCGCCTGACTGGGCGAGCGCAGACGCGCAAAGGCACAGGCCAAGAAGTCCAGACAAGGCGATGCGGAAAACTGATCGTTTCAAATGTGACCCCCAGGAGACTTGAGAGGGATCTTACGACCAAGTTTGGCACATCATATCCCCTGAACGGGGCAGTGATTAAAGCGCGTCGCGCCAGTCCGGATCGTTGTCTTCGAGATAGGCGATGAGCGGTCCGCTGCCATCGGCGATCAATTCGCGCTGTTCTTCGCTCTGATCGTCGTTGACATCACGTGGCGCATCCAGCGCGAGGCCAGCATGCTTGAGCGCAATGCGGGCATGCTTGCTGGCAATGGCTTTGAGCTCTTCAGACGCGCCTTCGGATTCGATCAATGCGATCGCGTCATCGGCCACGGACTTATGGAAGTCGAAAAGTTGATAATCGACCGGGAAGGCGAAGTTGGGACAGGCGTTGGAGAGCGCGTTCAGGCGGTTGGTCGACCAGCCGAACACCGGGTCATCGTCTTTGCGGAATTCATCAGAGATCGACATGCCCCAGACATTCGCTTCGCGCTGAAGGCGCATAGAGCTTTCAAGATTATAAGGGCAGGCCTCAAGCGGTGTGCCGTCAATGAAGGGCAGAACCTCACCAAAGTGGGCGAGCTGTATCACCTTGGGCAGAACGACTTGCAGATAGCGGTCGGAGACCACCTTAAAGGTTTGCAGATTTGTTTCGTTGTCTTCGCGGTCTACCACGACCGGGCCGGGCGGAAGCTCCGGTGGGGCGAGGCTGTTAAGCCTGACCGCGTGAAGGCCGCGATCAACTGCAGCTTTTACCACACCGGCGTCGCTGGTGGATTCCATTGCCAGTGAAGCGAGAAGGACAGCAAGCCCCTGGACTTCGCGTCGGTTGGGACAGGTTTCCGCCGCCCAGTCGATCCGTTCGAACACATCGTTAGGTGTGGTCGCTTCATTCGCCTCAATCTGCAGGATCATCTCATAAACATGCTGCTCGGCATCATCCGGGCATTCGTCAGCTGACGAGGGTGCGGCGAGAAACAGGCTGGCGGAACCGGCCAGGGCGAGAAAAGATGAGGACAGAAACTTTGACATGGGCGCAGTTGTAGCTGGTTTTTCAGCGACGTCAGCCCCTGTATTTTCAGCTGCCTGCAGGTTTTTGCAGCACAACAAGTGTCTGGTCTGTGCTGTCAGGCTGACCCGGCACAAAATCAAGCACTGAGAACCAGCGGCTGAAGCTCTTTCTGACCTGTTCACGCGACTGGAAAGTGGCAATCCGGTTGGAGCCTTCAAAGGTGTCGTTATGAATGCAGAACTCGTCTTTCTGCACCTGCTCAGGCGTGAGACCGGCCGCTTCCAGATTGATGTGATCTTCGTCCTGAATGGAGATCACGCAATAGCCGCCGGGTGCGGTGATACGGTGAAGTTCAGACAGCCAGAGCGCCTGGGTTTCCGCACGCATATGGGTGAAGACCGAATAAAGCAGAATGAGGTCAAAATCCTCATCGGCAACGTCGAGCGGAGGCGTCAGATGATTGACGAAATAAGTGCCCGGCAGGTTCTTCTGGCACCATGTGGCGAGACGGCGATTATAGTCGCAGCCGAAAATCTCGGCGTTTGTAAATTTCGGATAATGACGCGCCATGCGGCCGCATCCGCAGCCCAGGTCGAGAAGGCGTTTTGCATTGGCAAAGTCGCCGCCATTGCGATCAACTGCGTCGGCGAAGGCGCGGACTTCGCGCTCGCCCGCCATGAGAAAACCATCCCAGCGCAGACGTCCGCCCACCATGGTCATGTAGAAAGGAGGTGGTAGCGGAAGGCCATCTTCATCGGTCGCCGGGGCAGGATCGAAATCGCGCGCCAGTCGCCATTCCTGAACACGTTGCGACACGCGCACCAATGCGGGAGACCAGGCAAGNTTGCGGAGTGTTTTGCGAACGGCCATGACTGCTACCTAGCTTAAGCTTCGCGCCTTTGAGTGACCTCGTTTTTCTGCTGCCGCAACCCATTTGGCAATTTTTTCAGGCTTGGCGGTTTTGATGGGGCCCATTTGTTTTGTCCAGACCGGTTTAATACCAGCAAATTTGAGAACCAGATTTTCAACCTGGCGTCCCGCTGGTCGGCCATAGGCNAGGCGATCGAAAAAGTCCGGCGCATCGGCGGTGAGGAAGACATCCGCGCTGCGCCCTGTGAGGAGTTTATCCCACCAGAGATCGTCAGTGTGGTAGTTCATGGCAAAGCCTGGCAGATAGGCGCGGTCGATCACNCCCTTCATCTTAGCGGGCATGCCGCCCCACCATTGCGGATAGAACCAGGCCAGATGACCGGCCCAGAGAATGTTCTCGCGCCATTTTTCAAGACAGGGTTCAAGGGTTTTGCGCTGATGGTAGCCGTAGGAGAGGTCCGGATCGAAATGCATGGTGTTCAGATCCATGCGCTGGATCTCTGCACCCGCTTTTCGCGCGCCATCTGCATAGGCATCGGCCAATACTGCGGACAATGAGGTTTCAGCCGGATGGCCAACCCAGATGAAGATGCGCGCTNTCATGCTTTTTCTCCGACACAGGCGTTGGAGATGGGCATGGGCGCAGCAAATGTTAGGGGTATCAGGGTGCGCTGCCAGAATCTTCGATCAAGTGCTTATCTTTACGGATAATTTCGGCGCTTTCGGACGCTTGACAATACCAGGTTTCTGTCTGCCCTTTTAAGTTGTGAGCGCCTGAAAACAGGCCGCCATACAGGGAGGGAGCCCCGAATGAAACTAACGTCAAAATTACTGAATCTGTCTGGTGCCTGCGCAGCAGCTCTGACGCTCGCGGCCTGCCAGACCATGCCAACATCCGACCCATTGGAGTTGAGCATGGCTCCGTGCACCCCGCCGCCGGTTGATACATGTGTGCGCGGTGAACCGTGCGGGGCACTGGTGACTGAGCAGGGACCTGCGGTGAATCCGGTGACGGGCCGCAATTACTATGTCGATTATGCCTGTGACCTGACACGCGGCGATAAGGTCAATCTTGTCTTGAACCTTCATGGCGGCGGCTCCTATGGGAATTGGCAACGCCATTACTTTCCAATCTTTGACTATGCGGAAGACTACAACCTTGTGGTCGTGACCCCGAATGCCCCGCCGCAATTCTGGGCGGAGAGTGATGATGAGCACCTTCAGACGATCATCGACCAGATGATCGCAGAGATCGGACCGCAGAATATCGGTTCGTTCTGGCTGGCGGGTCATTCGCAGGGCGGTATGACGTCACGTCGGATCGTCTGTTCAGACTATTTCGTGGACAAGGTGGANGGTATGCTGAGCCTGTCTGGTGGGCGCATTGGCCGATCGGAACTTTCTCCGAACTTTTATCGTCCGAGCCGTGGTGAGACCGGGCCGCGTCCGCGACGGGAGATGCCGCCCGAAGTTCTGCCAGAGTGCGCGTTCAGTCATATCTATGAGACCGGTGAGCGCGAGATTGTCGAGCTGCCGGATACCTCGAAATGGGCNGAACGGTTCAATTGCGATGCGCGTGTCCGTGAGGACGACGTGGTGGACACCGAGGAAGGCTATGTCTTCGATTCTATGGCGCAGGAAAATCCCAACCCGGTCTGGGGTCTGATGCCGGGCCCTGGCACGGCCGAAGTGTTCGTCTACCCGAATTGTGATGACGATCTCCTGGTGGCAGATGTGGTGCGCCTGGAGAAGGGTCACACCGAAGGGCTGGAGCCGAAGGTAACTGAGAAGATCGTGNCGTTGATGACCAGCGCGCCGGGCGGAAAAATTGCGCGCAATGGCGGCTGATATTCAGCAATATTGTTTTGGAGAAGGGCGCTTTTCGGGGCGCCCTTTCTTATTTTGGTGAATGGCGACGCAAAAACTTCATGGTTTAAATATCACGCACTGCAACATCCTCAGAAGATGTCAGTGTTTCAGCTTGTAATCCCGCATTTGCCCGCTATTTAGCGGCTCCGTACCGTTAAGCCGCCATTCACCGTGTTCAGGTTATGGTTGATGCGTCGGGACCCACACGCTGGGACACATAGTTATGAAACTGATGAATATTGAAGGAACAATCGACCTGCTCGGTGAGGCCCATGCGCATCCGAAGGGACGGGTCTATAGCCATGTATCAATCCTCACCACGAAGGGTGATGAGGTGCTGGCACATAATGTCTGCGTCCACGAAAGTCTGGCCGACAAACTACGACTTGGCGTGACGGGGGCATTCGTTCTGCAGAAGACGCTGTTCTCAACCGTGCTGCGTGAAGCCGAGATTGCCACTGCGGCCTGAGGCCTGACTGCATACGCGGTCCGGGCAACGGAACGCCCTTAAAAATATTTCGCCAAGAGCGGGCCGGGGTGACTTGGTCCGCTTTGTTTTTATGAGTTAGATGTGGCTTTGAGGGGGCACATGCATGCCCGGGAGTCGGGAATGCTTATGCTCAGGACAGTTGTATTCAGTGGATTGGCTCTTCTGTTGAGCGCGTGTGGCGGAAAGAGCGAGGAGGNTTCGCAGGTCGCGCCTGCCGAGGCCGCGACGCCAAAACCTGTCGCAGTGCAGGTTGATGACGAGCTTTCAGAAATTCGCGCTGTTCTGGACCGNTTCCCCGTTNAGGATGCTGCCATCCTGATCGGCGATGAAACCGGNTTGAAACATACCTACGCCAAAGGCGAACTACTGCCGGGCTATCCGCTCGCGATTGCGTCAGGCTCGAAACTGATTTTCGGCGCGGCGCTCTGGAAGCTGGTGAATGCCGGNGACATGTCGCCCGACGATCATCCGCAGGACTATCTCAGCTATTGGTCAGCCGATGATCCACGCGGNGAGGTGACATTGTCAGATCTGATGTCNCTGACATCGGGGTTNAACGATACGCGCGAAGCCACGGGCTGTATNGCAGACACGCGGACCAATCTGTCTGACTGTGTGCGCCAGATTTATGAATACGGTCTGCAAGCCCAGCCCGGAGAGACNTTTTCCTACGGCCTCAACCATTTGCAGATCGCCGCCGCCATGATGGCGCAGGCCAGTAGCGCGACCCCACCAGACGCCATTCAGAGCCTGATCTTTGATCCGCTGGAGATGGGATGGGCCACAGAATTTCCTGACGCCTATCTCGATAATTCCGCTTATGCTGCCTCTATGGTGACGAGCCCGGAAGACTATGGCCGGTTTCTGACGGCGCTTCTGGCTGGCGATCTGATCAGCGATATGGACGGCTTCCTGAAAGTGCGTGCCGGTAAAGATGTNCCGGGAAATCGCTGGAATGGCTGGGAGTATGGATGGGGCTTCTGGATCGAGTGTACGCCAGAGACCAGCGAGGACTGTACGGCGCCTTTAATATCTTCGCCGGGTGCGCTGGGTTTTCTGCCATGGGTGGATTTCGCTGAAGGTTACTGGGCCGTNATCGCCATGCAGGAAGAGCCNTCCGGGCGNTATGAGCCTGTGAAAGCAAGCATCGAACTGGANCAGGAACTGCAGCCCCTTATTGCAGAGCTGATGAATTCTGATCATTCCTGATCNGTACCTTTGGAGGGCTGGTCGGTGATGATTGCGAGACGTCTGGGGAGCGCAGTGGCTTTGCTTGCTCTGTGCGCTTGTAGCGGCGGCGGAGGTTCTGGCCCGACACCGAGCCCGACACCAACGCCCACTCCTGCGCCCACGCCGCCCGGGTCCGGCAATGACGCGCCGGATTTCTCTGCGGTCGAGCGTGAGATTGAGTTGTTCAATGTCTCTGATATGGCCGTGCTGATCGGTGATGAAACGGGCACGCTGTACAGTTTTTCCAAAGGCGGTATCGGCGCTGATGACGAATTGGCAGTCGCCTCGGCCTCCAAGTTGGTCTTTGGCCTCGCAAGCTGGCAGCTCATCGAAGATGGGACCATGGCGCGGGGGGATCATCCACAGGCCTACATCGATTACTGGACGACTGTTTCAGGCGATGGACGGGCGGACATAACGCTCGATCAGTTGATGGGATTTGTTTCCGGCTTTGGGCTGGATGATGAATCATCAGCTTGCGTGGGTGTGGGTGGACCGAGCCTTTATGATTGTGTGGGTGAGGTCTATGCTGGCGGGGTCGATTATGTGCCCGGCTCGCGGTTCGCGTATGGCTCCAAACATATGCAGGTTGCTGCTCTGATGGTGGCAGAGGCGACGGGAGAGGCGCCGCCGGACTGGATGCGTGAGACGCTCTTTGATCCTGTGGGCATGAGCGACGCCACTTATTTCCCTGATGTATTTGGTGACAATCCGGCCTATGCGGCCAGTCTGCGGTCAACAGCAAATGATTACGCATTGATGCTGACCGCGCTTCTGAAGGGAGAGCTGGTGACCGACTGGGGCGGTTTTCTGGCTGATCGCGTCGGAAACAAACCGGGCAATCGGGTGAATGACTGGCATTATGGCTGGGGCTTCTGGATTGAATGCGGGACGATGAGCTTTCAGGCGAATTGCGGGACCAATCCNACNATNTCNTCNCCNGGNCANTNTGGCTTTACGCCGTGGGTCGATTTTGATGNGGGTTACTGGGCCATTATTGCGGTCGAGGAAACACCCGGAACGGGCTATCAGCCGGTGGATGTGATCCGCGAACTTGAGCTCGATCTCCAGCCTTTGATTGTCGCTGCCCTGAGTTCAGAGTAGGTTCACCTGGACGCTGCCAGCCTGCCAGGCGGGAAGAGGAGAATTTTATGCGTATTGCTCTGATGGCCGTATTTGCAGGACTGATGCTGAGTGGATGTGCGGCACCTGCGCCGACAAACGGGCCCGGTCCGGGAAATGGCGGCGGGAACCTCTCTATTGAAGAACAGCGTCAGCGCTCACTCGAGGCGATTGACCAGCGGGCCTGCCGCGCCATGGGCGGCGATGTCCGTCAGGAAGGCATGCTGGGCATGTATCGCTGCGTNGTNCCNTTTGCNGATGCCGGACAAATCTGTCGTGACAGTTCCGAATGCATGGGCCAGTGCCGGACGTCAGATGATGTGACGAATTATAACGCTGCGCCCGGCAGTCAGGTCGGCGCTTGTCAGGTGAATGACAGCCCGTTTGGGTGCTATGGAACGGTTGAGAATGGTACAGCGCAGGCCATGCTCTGCGTGGATTAGACACGGCAGCAGGTCATTATCTGAGGGGGAAGGCGCATGACGGGATTTGAAACAGCGGGCCTCTATGTCGGTCTTTTCGGCCTTTTATTTGTGGTCCTCAAGGGAAATATCGGCCGTCTGCGCGTGCAGAAACGGGTCGATCTTGGCGATGGCGGCGATGATGCAGTTTACCGCGCCATTCGTGCGCAGGGAAACGCTGTAGAAGACGTGCCGATTGTCCTGATCGGTCTGATTGCGATTGCCGCCATGGGCGGCACAAGCCTGCATATTCATGTACTTGGCGCGGCGTTTCTCGTTGGGCGCCTTTTGCATGCGGCAGGCATCACCCAGATGCCTGNCCTTGGGTGGGGGCGACTTGTAGGGACGATCATAACGGTCTTCACCAAGCTTGCGACCGCGATTTCCTGCCTGTGGCTGGCGCTCAGCTAAGCGGCTTTTCCATGAACTGGGCTGTGCCAGCTTCCGGGTCGAGCTGGTAATTATCAAAGCCGAAATTGCGATAGGCCGCCAGTGCTGTGGCGTTGCCGGAGAGGACTTCGAGGGTGAGCTTGCAGCAGCCACGCTCGCGCGCAATGTCTTCGGCCTTCTGCATCATCTTGCGGGCAATTCCCTTGCTGCGATGATGCGGCAGAACCGCAATATCGTGAAGGTTCAGGATGGGCGCGGCCTTGAAGGTTGAGAAGGCCTCGAAGGCGTTGATCAGGCCGACAGGTTCATCATCAGAAAACGCCAGAATGCTGAGCGCGAAGGGACGTTTTGCAAGCTCTGAAACAAGCGTGTCTTTGGTGGCCGCTTTGAGCGGTTCGCCGCCGCCCATGGGATCGCGGGCGTAGGCGTCGAGCAGGGCGACGATGGCCGCCCCGTCCGCGGGATTTTCATAATCTGCCTGTCGGATGACCAGAGACATTTAGAGAATGTTCTGGCCTGTGCCTTCCCAGTCTTTCAGGAAGGCTTCAAGGCCGGCATCGGTCAGCGGATGCTTGAACAGCTGGTGGATGACTTTCGGTGGGATGGTGGCGACGTCTGCGCCCATTTTCGCTGCTTCCATCAGGTGGATCGGGTTGCGGATGGAGGCAACCAGAACCTCTGTGTGGATGTCCGGATACATGGAATAGACCTGACAAATGTCTGCGATCAGATCCATGCCGTTCGAGCCAATGTCATCAAGGCGGCCAACGAAAGGCGATATGAAGGTTGCGCCGGCTTTGGCCGCGAGCAGCGCCTGAGCCGAAGAAAAACAGAGGGTGACGTTGGTTTTGATGCCCTGCTGGCTGAGCGCGTAGCAGGCTTTGATGCCATCAAATGTGAGCGGCAGTTTGACCGTGAGGTTTGGCGCGATTTTGGCGAGCTTTTCGCCTTCCTTGATCATGGTTGGCGCGTCTGTCGCCGTGACCTCACCAGAGACTGGGCCGGGCACCAGGTCACAGATTTCCTCAAGCACTTCGAGGATGTTCCTGCCGGATTTGGCGATCAGCGATGGGTTGGTGGTGACGCCATCAAGAAGGCCTGTTTCCAGAAGAGCCTTGATCTCGTCTACGTCTGCTGTGTCGACAAAGAATTTCATAATCGCCTCGCGGGTTCAGGGCTTTGAGTGTTCGTGACCTGTTTATTGAGAATAGAGGCCCGACGGAACCCTTGATTTCACTCTTTCGGCTGAATGATCGCCACAATCGGCCCCATCATCAGGCCGGGATCGTTTCTGCCAGTTACGGCGTCATAGAGGCGGGAAATACTGCCATCGAGAAACAAGGCGTTTTCGCAGCCGAGGTGATCGCGGAAGAGCGCGCCGAAGCTGTGAAAATTCACCCATCCATCTGAGAGGACGAAATAGAGCTTACCCGTCTTTTCATCCACGCCGACGCCATTGCGGCGCTTGAAGGAGGTGCTGTCTGCGCGGAAGCGTGGGTGAAGCTCGCCATTGATGACCAGCATGGGACCGGACTGGGTGGCGAAATCGGGGTCGGGAGACGCGCTTTGATAGGCGCTGGTCTCTGCGACGTGCGCCTCACCGTCCTGGATGTAGAAGACGCCATTCGGGAGGAGGTGGAAGTTTCCATAGCCTTCGCCGGTCTGCAGGCGTGCGAGCTCTTGCCCATCTTCGATATAGAGGCCAACCGGTGAGCGGTTCTCATGATACATGCCCGCATTCATGGCGAAGNTGAGAGTGTCGTTGTCTTCTTGCAGCCGCGCATTGAGAGTCGTGAAGTCGCCATAGGGCGTGCCGCTGGCATCATTCAGAAACAGGCGCAGGCCGGGTTCATTCCGGTCAAATGCGCAGATGGTATAGCTCGCGCCCTCATAGGTTTCGTGCGTGCAGGGCGAAGGGCTTGTCGGCGGNTCGGCCTGGGCTGCGTCAGCGGCAGCTGGCGAGCCTGTGAGGAGGGCGAGCGCCGGGATAAGTGTTGAGAGCATTCGAGACGTGTTGATCCGGGTTTCAGCTTTGTGGAACGACAGTCTCTCTCAGCCATTCGGCAAAACTNTGTTCATCAATGTCACCGCCAGCGAGNGCGAGNACNGCGGCCAGCGTTTCATCATCGTCTGCGCCTAAGCGGTATCCATTCAGTTCGAGAAAAAGTTCGACGCAAACGAAGCCGGTTCGTTTGTTGCCGTCTACGAAAGGGTGATTTTTAATGACGCCAGCGCCGTAAAGCGCCGCCAGCTTGCAGATATCTGTCTCGCCATAATGCCAGGCGTTTTCAGACCGGGCGAGCGCGCTCTCGATAAGCCCTGCCCGCGTACGCCGCTTGCGCCGCAGTGTACCGCTAGCTGACGTTCATGAATGCGCTCGACGATCGCGATCGGAAGCCAGACAGGCTCTGTCACTTGGACAGCGCTCTGAGGACGTTGAATCGGCGCTCCATCGTGTCTTCGGCCGTTTGCAGCATCTCGTCCGTGCCCGGGTCTGTGACTTTCACGCGCACGCCTGCTTCGTCCCGTTCGAAGACGAGCTCATCGCCTTCGGTCGCATGGAGCATTTCGAGAAGATCCTTTGGCAAGAGTACACCATACGAATTGCCGATTTTGCGGATTTTGACGCGTTTCATGCCTGGCCTCAAAAGTTATAACGCCCGTTAGAACATGAAAGCTGTGCGGCGCCTATTCCGGCAGTAAGCCCAACTCGCGCTGCTTCTTTTTGGTGAGGCCGCGACCGACAATCGTGTAGCTGTCTTTCACATAGGATAGCAGTTCGTCATCAGACATGGTTTCATCGGTGTTGCGCTGTATCCAGCTCATGCCGCGCGAGGCGAGGTGTGACGCGCCCTGGAGGCCAGGCTGGTCTTTCAGAATGTCGAAACCCATCCAGCTGACCTTGAAGCTCGCCGCGCTAAGCTGACCGGCTTCATCGCCGCGCGCGATGACAAAAACCTTGTCACCAATTTTCCAGACATGTGCGCCTCGCCACTGCACGACATGGGTCGAATGGGGCAGGCGCTCACAGAAGTTGTTGAAGTCTTCCAATGTCATGTCGGCGCCTGTGCAGTGCAGCAATCATGGAACGAATTCCAGATTTCTCCCGTTTGTTCACCGTATCAGAATTCAAAACGAACGAAAAACGCAAGGAGGCCCAAATGGCTTTTTCGAATCTCAAAGAAGTTTATGTCGACCAGCTTCAGGACATTTATAGCGCAAACCGTCAGGCGCTGGGTGCGACCCGCTCACTCGCTGAAAAGGCGAATAACTCTGAGCTGAAAGAAGCGCTGAACCGCGGCGTGAACGGTATTCAAGAAGGCCTGGACGTGATCGAAGGCTTGGTAAAAGCCCACGGCGAAGACCCGCGCGGTGAGTTCTGCAAAGGCATGGAAGGTATTGTCGCAGAGGTGAAAGCCCACGCCCTGGATGCTGACTTTGATGATAAAGACGCGCAGGACGCGACCATTATCACGCAATATCAGCGCATGGCCCATTATGGCATTGCCGGCTATGGCTGCGTGACAGCATTCGCGCGTCGTCTTGGTCTCGATGATCAGGCGGACAAGCTTCAGGACTGCCTTGATGCGACGTATCACGGTGACAAGGAAATGACCGTNATCGCGCTTGGCGACGTGAACAAGGCTGCGGCCTGATCAAGAAGAGGAGATCTTCATGGCGAAGAATCCCACAGATATCGACGTCCTGAATCAGGTCACGCAGACACTCATCGACAGCCATAAAGGCTATGAGATGGCGTACCAGATGATTGAGGACCATGAAGATCTTCGTACCATTCTGGCCGAGAGATCAGCGGAGCGTCTGGCGCTTGTTGCTCGCTTTCAGAAGGCGGTCGTTGAGCGCGGTGGAGAGCCGGAAACCAATGGTACACCGCTGGGCGTTATGCATCGCGGCGTGGTTAAGGTGAGCCGCCTGTTCCAGAGTAATCTGTATGCAGCTCTGACTGCAATTGATGATGGCGAGATCTACCTGATGGATGAGGTCGAGGACCGTCTGAAACTCACGACGCTCTCGCCTGAAACCCGCCATCTTCTCAATATTGCGCTCGACAGCGCGATTGACGGAGATGCATTCGCCGGTGCAACGGCACATGCCGCCTAGGTTTTTTGACCGGATCGAAATTGAAAAGGGCTGCCAGCTGGCAGCCCTTTTTCGTGTTTGGACTATGCGACTTCGGCGTCGCTGATTGGAACGGAGAGGCGTTTTGCGATCTCGTTTGGGACCACCTGCCAGAAATGCTCCCGCTCGGTTTCCCACTGGTCCAGGATTGTCATAGCGCGGCGGGAATCGGTGCGCTCATGATGCTGCTGGATGAGTGACTTCAGTTCGGACTCATAGTGAGCTGACTGAAGTCGATTCCAGCTGAGAGAATCCGGATTCACGACTTTTTCGAACCTGTTGGTCGGATCGTAGATATAAGCCATACCGCCCGTCATGCCCGCACCGAAGTTGTCGCCAACTTCGCCGAGGATCACGACTCGACCGCCTGTCATATACTCGCAGCCGTTTGAGCCGCAGCCTTCAATGACAGCAGTGGCGCCGGAATTGCGAACCGCGAAGCGTTCTGCCGCCTGACCTNCCGCAAAGAGCGAACCTGAGGTCGCACCATAAAGGCAGGTATTGCCGATAATGGTGTTGGAGGAGGCATCCATTGAAAGGTGCAGGAATGGCTTGAGGATGATAGTCGCGCCAGACAGGCCCTTGCCGACATAGTCGTTGGAATCGCCGATGACTTCGAGGGTGAGGCCCTTGACCGCGAACGCACCCAGTGACTGACCCGCGGAGCCGCGGAGTGAAATCCAGAGACGGTGTTCTGGCAGCTCGTTCTCAGCAAACTTACGCACGATTTCAGAGCTTGCCCGTGTGCCGATTGCCCGCTGAACGTTCTTCACGCCATAGGCCAGCTGCATCTTCTCGCCNCGNTCNAAGAANGGTTGCGCATCACGCAGGATCTGATGATCGAGGGTTTCGGCCACTTCATTGCGGTGAGTTGGCTTATACTGGATCGGACGATCCTGTTCGACCTTCACCAGAAGCGGGTTGAGGTCGAGGTCATCAAGGTGAGACGCGCCACGGGAAACCTGTGTGAGGAGGTCAGTACGACCGATAATTTCGTCCAGGCTGGAGAAGCCAAGCTCTGCGAGAATCTCGCGGACCTCTTCAGCGATGAAACTCATCAGATTGACGACCTTGTCCGGCGTGCCGGTGAATTTCTCACGCAGGGCAGGGTCTTGAGTACAGACGCCGACCGGGCAGGTGTTGGAGTGGCACTGGCGGACCATGATGCAGCCCATGGCAACGAGTGAAGCCGTGCCAATGCCGTACTCCTCAGCGCCGAGCATGGCCGCCATGACAATGTCGCGGCCTGTACGCAGTCCGCCATCTGTCCGCAGGGTGACCTGATCACGCAGATTGTTGAGCGACAGGACCTGATGGGCTTCAGCGAGGCCGATCTCCCATGGCAGACCCGCAAACTTGATGGAGGTTTGCGGGCTGGCGCCCGTGCCACCGACATTGCCAGCGATGAGGATGATGTCCGCTTTGGCCTTGGCCACGCCTGCCGCGATCGTGCCGACGCCCGAACGTGCCACAAGCTTCACACAGACACGTGCAATCGGGTTGATCTGTTTCAGGTCGTAAATGAGCTGAGCGAGGTCCTCGATTGAGTAGATATCGTGGTGCGGTGGTGGAGAGATGAGAGTCACGCCCGGCGTAGAGTTCCGGAAGCGCGC
>PABS01000033.1 GCA_002699325.1 Ponticaulis sp.
CCGATGAGATTGGTGAGCCCTACGGGATTGTGGTTATTAACATCAATGCGGAAGTGTTTCTCAATGGAATTGTAAGCGAGGTTCGACCTCCGCATACAACTTACATAATCGATAATTACAGTAATTTTTATCTATACAACCCGAAACGACGGTCAGGTGAGTTTGTTCTGTCCGAAACGCTGGATCCTGAGAACATAGAATTCGTTCGCCAATTGAGTGGGGGTGAGCATTCTGAAGGTGACTTCGTAGCGCCTTATCCGCTGGTGAACACAGGTCTGGCACAAGGCCTGAAATTAGATGCCGTTGTTACCAGCCCGCGTCTGCCGATGATGTCAGCGTTCTCAACATCACTGTCAGACGGTGCGGCTTTTGTTCTGCTCATGCTTGGCATTGGAACTGGCCTTGTCGCCTTTTTCGCAACGCGGATGACTGAACCCTTGCGAGAAATGACGGAAAGTATTTCCCGCTACCGGGCTTCCGGTCATGAGCAGAGACTTGATCTGCCAAACCAATCTGGTGGCGAGATTGGGAATCTTTCCAAGGCATTCAGTGATCTTGTGAAACAGTTGGAAGACAGTCGAACACGCACTAATGACATTGTTCGCCATTCGGTCGATGGCCTCATCGTCATTAATCGCGAAGGCACTGTTGAAACGTTCAATCCGGCATGTGAGCGCATGTTCGGATATCAGGCCCATGAAGTGATAGGTAAGAATGTCACAGCTCTGATCTCTGAGAATGACGCGGCCTGGTCGGACGAGCGTCAGAATGCAGACCAGTTTTCTGTAGAGTCTGGTGCTGTAGGAACGAGTCGAGAGGTTTGTGGTCGAAAGAAATCCGGAGAGGAATTTCCCCTCGAACTCACGATCGGTGAATTTCGTCAGAACGGAAAAGTGTATTTCAGCGGAAGTTTACGTGACCTGAGCGAGAGGAAGCGCCACGAACGTGAGATTGAGCGACAGAAGAATACCCTGGAGCTGGCTCTCGACACTGGCCAACTTGGTTTTTGGTTATGGCACCTTCCAACGGGCAAAGTCGATTTCTGTGATCGGTCGGCTTCTCTTGTCGGGCTGACGCGCGACCAGATGAGCTCGGACCATTCGAACTGGAACAATCTGGTCGACCCGGAACAGCGCGACCGTGTGGCTCAAGCTATGGCAGCATTCATCAAGAACAATTGCGACGTATTCGAACAAGAATTTCGGATGAAACATAAAGACGGACACTGGGTCTGGGTATTATCCAGGGCGGTTGTCTCTGAACGCGATACCGAAGGCCGCATTGTTCAGATTACAGGTGTCCAGCAAGATATCACTGACCGGAAACGCAAAGAACTTCAGATAGAAGACCGGAACCGTCGCCTCGAGATGGCTGAGACTGTCGCAAATATGGGGCATTGGAGTTTAACGGCGAAAACAGGTGAGATGCGCTGGTCGAAAGGTATCTTCGAGATCCATGGCCTCGATCCTGAAGATGGACTTCCTCCATTGGAAGAGGCGATTGAATTTTATCATGAAGAAGACCGTCAGCTCGTTTCAGATTATGTCGACGCTGCGATCAATCATGGGACGCCATTTGAGTTTCAGTTGAGACTTGTCAGAAAAACGGGCGAGATCCGACATGTGGTATCCCGCGGAGAGCCTATTTCTTTGGACGGCGACCCAGAAAGAACGATCGTTTTCGGGGTCTTCCAGGATGTGACCGAGAAGGTCCGTTCCGAAATGAAGCTGAAAGCCAGCGAAAATAAAAACCGTTCTCTGCTTGAGACGATCGTAGATGGGGTTTGTACGATAGATACCGCCGGTATCATCGATAATTGCAATCCCGCTATGGCCAGAATGTTCGGCTACACGGTTGATGAGCTGATTGGCTCGCACGTCTCCCGTCTGATCCCTGCGCATGCACGAGATCTGCACGCAAAATCTCATCAGGCACTGGTTAAATCATCAAGTTCTTCACTCCTGGGGCAGACACTGCAGCATGAGGGTCTGCGTAAGAATGGCGAAGTCTTTACGCTGGAAGTCGCCATAAGCGAGCTTCAACTGGATGGACGCAAGCTCTTTACTGGCGTGATGCGCGATATTACTGAGCGTAAACAGATGGAGACGATGAAAGATGAATTCGTCTCGACGGTGAACCATGAGTTACGCACGCCTCTGACGTCCATTTTTGGCTCGCTTGACCTCCTTAGGCATATGAGTACCGGAAAACTGGATGAGAAAGGTGACAGGCTTCTTCGGCTGGCACATGATGGCTGTGGACGTCTGACTTCGCTCGTAAACGATATTCTCGACATTGAGAAGATTGCAGCCGGCAAAATGGATTATCGGTTCGAGACCGTTCATCTCACGGATGTCGTCGATGACATCATTACCCGGCATGAGGGGCTTGCTGAGCGATACAAGGTTCGTTTCGATGTTCAGCATGAGATTGACGATGTCCAGGTTAATCTGGACCCAAGCCGTTTCAACCAGGCGGTCGTCAATCTTCTGTCCAATGCAGCAAAGTTCTCCCCGGAAGGCGCAGCTGTAACCATTCTCACGCAGCGGCTCGAAAATGGCAGGATCCGGATTTCTGTGAGTGACCGCGGGCCCGGTATTCCGGCGGCGTTCCGGTCCCGCATTTTCGAGAGGTTTGCTCAAGCCGATGGATCTTCGACCCGTAAGAACACCGCAGGCAGCGGCCTGGGGCTGAATATCACGAAATCAATCATAGAAGCCTTTGGCGGCACAGTCGGTTTTGAGACTGAAGACGGGAAGGGTACGACCTTCTATTTTGATCTGCCAACAGCAGAAATGATGCAGCAGGCCATCGCCTCATGACAACCTCAACGAAAAATCGGAGTTCAGACCAATGAACCGCCCTCTCAATAAAGTTCTCTATCTCGAAGATGATCCTCACATTTCCGAAGTCGCCATGATTGCCATGCGCGATATCGGTGGTCTTGATGTGATTCGTTGCGAGACAGGTGCCGACGCGATCAGCCAGATTGAGTCCTTTCAGCCTGATCTTCTGCTCTTTGACGTGATGTTACCAGATATGGACGGACCGCAAACGCTCGACAAAATCCGGAACCTCTCGGGGTTTGAGAAGACACCGGTCGTTTTTATGACCGCGAAAGCGCAGGTTCAGGAGCAGAAGCGATATATGGAATTGGGTGCGCTTACAGTCATTGTTAAGCCATTCGATGCCATGATGCTGGCAGTCCAGCTCAGATCAGTTTGGAGCGCGCGCGCTTCCGTATCTGATGCTTGTCCGGCGTAAAGCGACTTCTGACAAGCGCCGAGAAGGAGGCGGTATTTGATCAATCCAGCAGACAGTACGCGCGAAATTGTGACGCGTTATTGCCAGCAATTGCCTTCGGAAATTTCTGGCCTGGCGAGTTTGCTGGAAGTCTGCTCGACTGACGAGTCACGGCGCGAGAGTACTTTAAAAGAGTTCCATCATGAGGTCCACCGCATGGCAGGTGCGGCCCATTGCATGGGTTTCCCATTTCTCGGCAACGAGCTTGGGAATGTCGAATTTCTTTTACTTGGCCTGATTGAACGTGGACCAGAAGCGGGTCTGAAGGATATCCTTGAAGTCGCCAATCGACTGCAGGCTGTTGCGCGTCTGAAAGGTTACGTTACCCCACAGAATTCGGGTTTGCTTCGCGCTGTACAGCAAAGTCAGGTTCAGCAGATATCCGCCGAAGACCCCAAGCCATCCCGCGCGATCCTGCCCAGTTCACTCAGTGCGCAGAGAATCGTGTTTGCGGATGACGATATGACTATTCGCATGCTGATGCGCGAAATGCTGACGAATCTTGGTGTGCGTTCTGTTGAAACGGCCGTGAATGGTCAAGAAGCGCTGCAAATTCTGGAACGCTTCAATGCGACCATCGTGATCACTGACTGGCGGATGAAGCCGGTGAGCGGCATGGATCTTTTAAAACGAATCCGCGGCGGTAAAACCATGGTTGACCGTGACTGTCCGGTTATTTTTCTGACGTCCAGCAACACAGTGAAAGATGTGAAGCTCGCCATTAATGAGGGCGCGAACCACTTCCTTGTGAAGCCGTTCACAACCTCGGCCGTAGAGAAAGCGCTCCATCAGGTGATTCTACGCACACATTCGGAAGAGATGCTTCTCTAGCGGTTTTCGGCGGCCATCTGCAGTGAGATCAGAACCGCCTGTCACAGGGCCCAGAGCACGCTTATGAGCGTTTTTTTCTTGTGGGATTACGGCGGGAAAGAGTGGTGCCGGCTGCAGGAGTCGAACCCGCGACCTGATGATTACAAATCAACTGCTCTACCAACTGAGCTAAGCCGGCACTCTGAAAGAGCGCGCGTCATAGCGTAAGTTCTCCCGCTGTGGCAAGGCGGAATTTCACGTTTTTGCAAACCTTTTCAGAAGAAGCTTTCCGAGGCGGCTGTCATGACAAAATCAGGCAAATGCCGTGATTTGCCATTATTCGGTCTCGGAACTTTCACGACTTGCGTTCAATTGTGTTAGTATGGGTGGAACAGGAGGACCAGGTGCATCAGCGATTCAGACTCTTAGCCGCAGCCGGCGTTGTGGGGCTTGCCTCTTTCGGGGCTCACAGCCTTGCCGAGAATGCGATTGAACGGGAAAAGGCTGCGGCCTGCCAGCCCGTCGAGGTGTCTGTTTACTTTGCGCCGGGTCAGACTGAGCTCAACGACTTTGCAGAAGACCTGCTGCGGAACGCTGTCGGACGCGTGCAGCAATGCGAGCTCGCGCAAATCGACGTGACGGGTTATGCGGATGCGACTGGGCAGTCCTCGGCGAATTACCGGATCTCGGAGCTTCGCGCAGAAGCAGCTCTGGAATACCTTCTGAACAACAATGTTACAGCGAACCAGATCAACATCACTGCAAAGGGTGATGAAGGCGCGCTGCTTGAAGATGGTGTGCGAGCTGTCATGCGCCGTAAGGCCGATTTGCGGATCGTACCGGTTCAGCCCACAGCCTGATTGAGTGCGGGTCGTTTGTTTTCACAGAAGATCGGCCAGGCGAGCTGTATACGGAATTTCTGCCGATTAGTCATTTCCAGCTGCCAAGGCGCACGTTAAAGAGGTCGCTTCTGGCGGACCTCTTGCCGCCTTCTTCAAATTCACACGACCGGCGAGCACCATGGCGCGTATTCTGATCACATCTGCACTGCCTTACATTAATGGCATCAAACACCTTGGAAACCTTGCGGGCTCCATGCTGCCTGCGGATGTATATGCGCGCTTTCAGCGGCTGCGTGGTCACGACGTGCTTTATATCTGCGCGACGGATGAGCATGGCACGCCGGCGGAACTGGCCGCCCAGAAAACGGGTATGGATGTTCGGGCTTATGTGGATGAGCAGCACGAGATNCAAAAAGCGGCTGGNGANGGNTTTTCGCTTTCCTATGATCATTTCGGTCGGTCTTCGAGCCCACAGAATGCCGAACTGACCCAGCANTTCGCGCATGTGCTGGAAGAACGCGGCCTGATCGAAGAGCGTGTGACCAAGCAGGTCTATGCCGTTGAAGACGGGCGTTTCCTTCCAGACCGTTACGTTGAGGGAACATGCCCGCATTGTGGATTTGAAAAAGCGCGTGGCGACCAGTGTGACAATTGCGGCCGGTTGCTCGACCCGGTTGANCTGATCAATCCGTATTCGGCTGANACCGGNTCCACAGCGATTGAACTNCGCGAGACGGCNCACCTTTACCTGCTGCAATCNAAAATGCAGGANGATATCCGNGCCTGGGTCGAAAAATCAGATCAGTGGCCAGCGCTNGCAAAATCNATTGCNCTGAAATGGCTNGATGANGGTTTGCAGGATCGTGCGATCACGCGCGACCTCTCCTGGGGTATTCCTGTGGCCTATAACGGCACGGTACGGGAAGGCTTTGAAAATAAGGTCTTTTATGTCTGGTTCGATGCGCCGGTGGAATACATCGCGGCGACGCAAGAGTGGGCTGAATCCAAGGGTGAGGCGGACGACTGGGAGAGCTGGTGGCGCACAGACAAAGGCGCAGATGATGTGACCTATGTTCAGTTCATGGGTAAAGATAACGTCGCCTTNCATACGGTGAGCTTTCCNGTGACGCTGATCGGTTCTCAGGAGCCNTGGAAGCTGGTCGANCGNNTGAAAGCCTTTAACTGGGTGACCTGGTATGGCGGCAAGTTCTCGACCTCGAATAATCGCGGGGTCTTCATGGATCAGGCGCTGGAGCTCCTGCCTGCGGATTACTGGCGTTGGTATCTGATGGCGAATGCGCCGGAAGGGTCTGATGCGGCTTTCACCTGGGAAGGCTTTCAGGCTTCTGTGAACTCAGATCTGGCGAATGTGCTTGGTAACTTCGTCAACCGGATCACGAAATACACTGCNTCNAAGTTTGATGGTGAAGTGCCTTCCACTGGANCGCCTGGCGAGGCTGAAGCCTGGATGGCGGATGAGCTGAAGACGCGGCTCGCGAGTATCATCGCCAATTATGAGGCNATGGAGTTCCGCAAGGCGGCGTCNGAAACACGCGCGCTCTGGGCGGCTGGCAACGAGTATCTGACNAAGGCCGAGCCNTGGGTNAANTANAAGNCNGANGTGGATGCNGCGGCNGTTGGNGTGCGGACNGGNCTCAATTTGGCTGCGGTCTTTGGCATTATCGCTCAGCCACTTATTCCGAATGCAGCCAAACAGATTCTCGATGCGCTGGGCATCCCAGAAGAAAATCGGAAGTTTCCTGATGCCGACGATGCAGGACTGATGGATGCTCTGCCGCATGGCATGAAAATCTCGCCGCCTGATGTGCTGTTCTCNAAGATTGAGGACTCTCAGGTTGCTGAGTGGACTGAGAAGTTTGGCGGCGAGAGCCAGTCATAGTTGGGCGGACCGGTTAGCCCGGTCCGCGCCGCTCTTCTCTTAGCCTTTGCCTTTGAAATAAGTGGCGGGGTCCTGATGCTTCCCGTTTTCCATCACTTCAAAGTGCAGGTGAGGGCCGGTGGCATAGCGTCCTGTTGCTCCGACTTCGCCAATTTTGTCCCCTGAAGCAATGGTTTGCCCGACCGCGACGCTGTACGTCTGAAGCTGTGAATAGCGTGACGTCATGCCGTTGCCATGGTCCAGATCCACGACATTGCCATAGCCCTCATTAAACTCAGCGCGAACCACTTTACCAGCGACAGGCGCTATGACCGGCGTGCCTGTCGCTGCTGCGAAATCCATTCCCTGATGGAACTTCTGTTCTTTTGAAATGGGATGGATGCGGGGCCCATATTTCGAAGAGAGCTTGCCCTTCACCGGCCAGTTTGTGAATTCAAAGTCTGATGCCAGCACATTGCTCTGAGCCATGGCGATCTGAACAGCTCCCACAGGCATGAGCAGCAGGCCGAGCGCTGTGACCAGCGTCAATCTTACAGACTTGCGGACGGGCCGCGATGGTCGCATAATCTGCGTCATTCTCATTCGGTAATCTCCTTTACTGGGTCTTGAGAACGCCGCCGGGACGCAGTGCAGNGCGTTTCCGGCGGTATGCTTCAGCACCGACATCAGTGAATTTGCGTAGGTACTGCGCATCTGCGGGGCCGCTTTCAGNGTGGCATCATCGCAAGCGCGTTCAGCAGCATTGCGACATGTTTCTGTCTGAAGACGGACGAAGGGGTTGAACCAGAACAGACAATCAATGACCGCGAGCAGGAGAAACCACGCCGGGTCACGCCGTTTAAGGTGGGCAGCCTCGTGGTTTCGGATCAACTGACGCTGTTCAAGCGTGAGCGATGAGAGAAGGGCGCGTGAGAAGATTATCTTTCCGCTGGGTGAGGCGATTGCGGAAATCGATGAGCTCGTAACGTAAATCCCAAGGGCCGGGTTCGGCTCAGCTGTTCTGTCAATGATGCAGAGTGTTCTGAGGCCCATTGCGAAGCGAAATATGGACCATCCAAGCCCCGAAAAGTAAATGACCGTCAGGCAGGCGAGTGCCCAATCCAAAAGGGAGAGGGCTGAGATGCTTGCCGCGGGCAATGCACTCACTGATGGTTGGGTNCCGCCTGTATGAACCCACTCAGGCAAAGGNAACACGACCTCNGGAACAGCCGTCGGCACGGCGAAAGACAAAATTCCCAGAATTGGCGCCAGGATCATGGCCGACAGGCACGCCTTATCGATGACGTCATCTGGCTGAATGGTCATGACGCGGTGGCGAATGACCCAGACGACCACGCTCCAGACAAAGGGGAGCAAAGCGAGCTGGATGAAACTGTCAGTCATTTTGGCGTCCCGTCTTTGCTTCGGTCTCTTGCAGAGACTCAAGGAGCGCTTCGAGTTCAGCAATTTCGTCGTCGTTGAGGAGCGTGCTGCCGGAAAATGCGGCAGCTGGAATCGGCTTGTCCGAGCCAAGAATATTCCGCGAGAAATCGCTGATCAGGCTGGCCATAGTCTGCAGTTTTCCCTGTGCCGCAAGGAAGGTCTTCATGCCGTGAACCGCTTCCACACGTAGAAGACCTTTCTCCACCATCCGATCCAGCGTTTTTCGCGTGGAGGAGTAGGACCAGCGTGTTTCATGGACTGTTTGATCGTGGATTTCACGCGCGCTCAGGCGTTTATTTGCCCAGACCTGTCGTAACAGGCAGAGTTCAGTGTCCGTGGGTCGGCTCATCAATAAGACTCATCTTTGCANAACGTGCGACAGATGTCGCATGTGTGCGACCTNTGCGCAAGGCGCAATTTTCAGATTGTGTTGTCGATCCAGAGTGAAGAGAGTCGAGCATGGCCTTTCAAAACCGTGTCGATCCTTATGGCNTCATTCACGCGCGCTCAGAACGCGGGCGGTATATGGGAAATCGTGGCGGATGCTTCCATCGAGCAGACCGGTCCCTGAAACCAACCCGCTGGGCAAGCAGGCAATGGATTTATTGCCTTCTGGAATTCAAAGAGCGACAGCGCGCCATCATGCAGCCCGGACGCTATACTGAGCTGTTCTTTCTGGATGAGGCCACAGCTCTGGCNGCGGGCCATCGGCCGTGTTTCGAGTGTCAGAGAGAGAAGGCTCGTGCGTTCAAACAGGCGCTTGAGGCGTCAGGCCAGATCGCGGCTGGCAGCCGAGTTGCAGAAATCGACCGTCTAATCGCGGGAGAGATACAGGCGCGGCTGCGCCGTCAGACCGAACCTGAATGCGTGTCCTTTGCTCAACTTCCTGATGGAGCGATGTTCGACCGCGACGGAAAACCTTTCGTGAAATGGTCCGGGCTGGCACGCCGTTGGAGCTTCGCCGGATATGGGCCACCTTGCGTTATGGATGGGATGGTTGGTCGGCTGACGCCAGTCGCAACTCTAAACGCTCTGCGCGAGGGATTTAGAGTTGATGCCATAGAGCCGAGCTAGCGCTACAGCCAAGAACNACTTGATGCGNCCTCAGGCTCATGGTCCAGTGCNGGGGAAATGTTCTTTTGCATAACTGAGGAGTCGCGCGCATGAAAAAATTCTGGAAGGCCGGTCTGGCCGGAACAGCGATGATGGCAGCGCTGGGCGCGCCTGCATTCGCGCAGGAGATTTCGACCGGAGCGGATCTGGTTGATCTTTACAAGCATCTGCACGCCAATCCCGAATTGTCGCTNATGGAAAACGACACGTCGGCCTTGCTGGCAAAGGAGCTCGAGGCACTTGGCTTTGAGGTGACTACAGGGTTAGGCGATGAATGGGTGCGTCAGAAAGCTGAAGCCGACCAGGGCGTCGTTCGAGAAGACGTCGGCGGATATGGCGTGGTCGGCGTATTCGAGAACGGCGATGGACCGACAGTTCTGATCCGTGCTGATATGGATGGCCTGCCAGTCCCCGAGAAAACCGATTTTGAGTTTGCTTCGGAAGCGACGGCGGTTTCGTGGACGGGTGTTGAGAGCCAGATCATGCATGCCTGCGGTCACGATATCCACATGACCTCATGGGTGGGCACGGCGCGCGAGCTGATTGAAAANAAGGATAAATGGTCCGGTACACTGGTGATGATCCTGCAGCCTGCCGAAGAGGTCGGCCTAGGCGCGAAAGCCATGCTGGCTGACGGGCTTTTCGATGACTTTCCNCTGCCGGATTACAATCTTGCGCTACATGTAAATGCCAGCATGCCCGCTGGAACGCTGGGCTATGTTCCGGGCTTTGCTATGGCGAATGTTGATAGTGTGGATATCATTGTGAAGGGTGTTGGCGGGCACGGTGCCTATCCGCATACGACGGTCGACCCGGTCGTGATCGGTTCCAATATCGTTATGGCGGTTCAGACGCTTGTCTCGCGGAATACTGATCCGCAGCAGCCTGCCGTTGTGACAGTGGGTGCGTTCAATGGCGGTGCCAAACACAATGTCATTGCTGATGAAGCCCATCTCAAGCTCACAGTCCGGTCATACGAAGACTCCGTGCGTGAGCTTCTGATTTCGGGAATTGAGCGTATCGCCAAGGGCATGGCGCAGACCTACGGAGCGCCTGAGCCTGAGGTGCGCGTTGACAGCGATTACACGCCCGCAACTTACAATGATCCGGAGCTTTCCGATCAGATGGGCGAGGCTTTCAGAGAGGCGCTTGGCGCGGACAAGGTGTTCACGCTGTCACCGGTGATGGGCGGCGAAGACTTCAGCCGCTATGGACGCACGGATGAGGACATTCCGAGCATGTTGTTCTGGATCGGCGCAGTGCCTCAGGATCGCTATGAGGACTCCCGAACGGGCGGCGGTTTACCGCTTCCGTCACTGCATTCGCGTTTCTTTGCGCCAGACTATGAGAATACGATCTCGACCGGCGTCACAGCGATGACCGCAGCAGCCATGGAGCTGTTCACCGCAGAATAGAAGGGAGGGCAGGGCCGGTGGCCCTGCCGTATCCGCTATTTTACGATGCCCGTGTCATACAGTGCGTCGATTTCCGCATCTGACATGCCCAGAGCGGCGAGCGTCTCACGCGTGTGCTCGCCCATGGTCGGCGCAGGACCTTTCGGGCCGTCTTCTGCGCCGGGGAAACGCGCCGGTGATGCCGGGGAGCGAAACGTGCCGCCCGCGCGGCTCGGGGTATCAACTATGCCGCCTGACGCCATAACCTGAGGGTCTGCGGCGACCTCAGCAAGCGATTGAACTGGCGCCCATGCGATTTGCTCAGCGTCCAGCCGGTCAGCAAGTTCAGTCTTATCAAATTGACCGAACGCAGCATCGAGCTTGGAGACGATCTCTCGGGACGCTGCCTTCCGCCCTTTGCCGGATTTCAGGCTTTCGTCTTCGGCGAGCTCAGGGATACCGGCGGCTTTGCAGATTTTCGGCCAATCCGAATTTCCCTGCCGCGCCACGATACAGATCCACTTCTCATCTTTCGTCTGGAAGAAGTTCATGATGGGCGGATTGGTTTCTTCACGAGATTTCGTTGAGGCGATCCGGTCAAAGAAGAGCTGGATCGCGAAGTCGCTGCCGATCGTGTAGAGGCCGGTACGGAGCAGGGAGGCTTCGACAAGCTGGCCTTCTCCGGTGCGGAATTTCTTCACGAGTGCGGCGTTGATGGCCGAAGATGCTGCGATCGAGGTGACGTGGTCCCCGAAGGCCGTCCGCAGAGGGAAGGGATCCATGCCCTTCGGCGGAAAGAGCTTTGCCAAGCCGGCACGCGACCAGAAAGAAGCGATATCGAAGCCCGGTCGATCCTTGTCAGGACCTTCAAGTCCGTAACCGGTAAGCGTGCAGTAGACGAGACCTGGATTCAGCTTTTTTAGCGACTCATAATCCAGACCCGATCGCTCCAGTCCGCCTGGTCGGACGTTTGTCAGGAAGACATCAGCGTCTGCAATCAGCTTTTTGACAATCTCCACACCTTCAGGCTTTGAGGTGTCTACGACGACGGATTTTTTCCCGCGATTGTCGAAGTCAAAAACCGGATTGTCGGAGATATCGCTGCCGATGGTGGCAAAGAACTGGCGAATTGGATCGCCATTCGGAGGCTCGATCTTGATGACCTCAGCGCCCCAATCTGAAAGAATGCAGCCTGCGCCTGGCGCTGCCATATAGGTCGCGTACTCTACGACTTTGATCCCTTCGAGCATTTCTTCCCCTGTTTAGCTGGTGTTTCTGTGCGAACCGCCTTGTTCGCCGGTTCTGACTTTCGTCAAATTGGTAAGCAGACGTTAATGGAAACGATTAAAACTGATCAGACAATTCGAGACCCTTCGATAAGGCCTGAAGTTATGTCCGTCAAAGCAATGCGTCCGCGTCTGAATCAAGAGGATATCGTACGCCTCATGAAAGGCAGCTCGGCTGAAGACCGTGCTCACGCTACTCACAAGCTTTGCCGCCGCATCGGGAATGATGAACTGAGTGATGGCGATAAGGCAGTTGCATCTCAGATTCTCGCCCTTTTGTCTCAGGACGCAGAAAAGCTGGTACGTCGCGCCTTGGCTGTGACCCTCAAGAATTCTCCGAATTTGCCGCGGGATGTTGCTCTCAAACTGGCGCAGGATGTCGATTCTGTCGCGCTGCCGGTTATTCAGTCTTCTCCGGTTTTCCGGAACTCAGATCTGATTGAGCTTGTGCTCAATGCCAATGAAGCCAAGCAGGTCGCCATCGCCGGTCGAGAGGGTTTGCAGCCACTCGTCACCGACGCGATTGCAGAGCACGGATGCCGCGCCGCTGTGGTAACTATGGCGTCGAACAATAGCGCAGAAGTTTCTGAAAAAGGGTATAATCTGACCCTACAGCGTTTTGAGACGGATAATGATATCCACGAGGCGTTGATCAGCCGCGATTGGATTCCGCCGCAAATCGCCGAAAAGATGGTTTCGCTGGTCTCTGGTGAGCTTTTTGATCGGCTTGTGAATGACCACGAATTGCCGCCGCAGCTGGCGATTGAACTCGCCTCGGGTGCTCGAGAGCGTGCAACGCTGGATCTCGTTTCTCAGGCTGGCCATTCCAGCAATATGCCTCGATTTGTTCAGCAGTTGAATCTCAACAACCGTCTGACGCCCAGCATGATCATGCGCGCACTTTGCCTTGGGCATATGTCATTCGTCGAATGGGCACTGGCTGAGCTTTCCGGAATTCCCCATCACAAAATATGGCTTATGCTGCACGATGCCGGCTCGCTGGGACTGCGAAAAATCTTCGAGCATGCCGGTCTGCCAAAAGGCATGTATTTGCCGTTCCAGATGGCGATAAAAGTCTTCCATGAGCTCGACTATGACGCGCTGGAAGGCGACCGCGACCGGTTTCGCAAGCGTATGGTTGAGCGCGTCCTCACGCAGTTTCAGAATATTCCCAAGGCCGATCTCGACTATCTGCTGGAAAAACTGGACGCGTATCGCGAACAGGAAAAGAAAGACGGCGTGGAACGCGCGGCTTAGGCGTCAAGCGTCGGCCAGAAGCTTCAGGGCGTGGGTTGCGCCAAAGCTGCGCAACAGATCGGCGTTCGTCCACCTTGCGCGATCGATGATAACCTTCCCTCCAAGACAGGAGACAATATCAGCACGCATTTGCACGGTTTCATCGTTGAGCAGATCAAATTCCGTCACGCGCAGGCGTTCTACCGCGCTGCGAAGACGGGCACCGAAAGGTGCCGCCGAAGAGAGCCGCGCATCCAGGGCAATCCTGAAGCCCTTACGGCGAAATGCTTCCATACGATCCAGAACCCCATCTTCTGTCGCGGCCAGGGTCGCATCCTGAAATTCAAGGATGAATTCCTGTGTGCAGAAGTCTTCGGTCTCGGCTATCCGGGCTGCACGTTCTGGCGCTTCGGGATCCTGAAGGATGGATAGCGGCATAGGCACGTGAAGGGGACGCACGCCGACGTCAAACTGACGGGCAGACTGTGCGAGCTTGCGAAGGCACAGCAGCAGCCATTCAGTAGGCGACTCAATCTGGCCCGGACCTGCGCTGATTTCCTCAAAGAGCGGATCGACGCGCGTAACCGGAAAATCGAGCGCGCCATCCGAAAGCTGCATACAAGGCTCGAACCGGCTTCTGAAAGGACGCTGACCTGACGACTGCGATGTGGTTTGAGCGAAAAATGCAGTGGTCATGAAGCCTCCCGATATTGAACTGGAGGCAAGCTATCAAAACACTCCTTCAAACCCGTGCCGATACAGGCCAGAATTTCAGGCAATCTCCTGACTGGAAAGATAGAATTTGTGAAGGAATGACGTTTTCAGAAATAAAAAAGGCTCCCAATGGGAGCCTTGTATTCTGTCGATTGTCTGTGACGATCAGGCGTGTTCGCTGTCAGCGGGCAAGTGCTCTGCAACCTGCGTTTCAAGCTCGGTCGCCAGTGCTACGCCTACCGCGTGGTCGTTAGACTTAATCTCGTCACGCATAGCGATGCGGCATGCGTGGATATGCGCTTCGATGAGCTGGACTGGTGCGATGGCTCTGCTCTCCTCTGTGGCGAGCAGCTTACAAAGGGAATCGGCGTATCGCGTGATCAGCGGATAGCCGTATGTCGTCGCCAGGCCCTTGAGGTCGTGAGATGCGCCGAACACCTCACTCAACTGGGTTTCACGATCGGTCAGGGAGCGCGCGTTTGCCCATGCCGCTTCCACGCGACCGATTTCCTCGTCGAGCCAATTGTCGAATTCACAAGACAGATTTTTTAGCGCTTTTTCAGCACGCTCAATGGCATCCGAGCTGCCAATCGAGAGCGGACCGCCGAGTTTCGCCTTCAGCACGTTTGGAGGCGTAATGATTTCGATTGGTTTAGCTTTTCCCATAGTCCCCATCCGGCTTAAAGGGTCGGTCTTCCAACACTTCCCACGCTTAGATTAACATTTTCTTCCCCTAAGTAAGGGATAGTCAATGAGCAAACTGTTCCTGAAGAATTCTTTCTTCCAGTGCATGACCTTCATCAAACAACATGACCAGAGGTTTGGAGCGTTCTTCAGTGATCGTAACCGATACTGCGTCGCGCACTTCCTGATTGTCGGCTGATGCGGCGACGGGTCGTAATTCTGGCGTGGTGACGTCAATTTTCACGACCGCGTCATGCCGGAGCAGGGCGCCACGCCAGCGTCTGGGACGGAACGGGCTGATGGGGGTCAGGGCGAGCAGATTGGCGCCAATCGGAAGGATCGGGCCATGTGCAGAGAGGTTATAGGCCGTAGAGCCCGCTGGCGTTGCCACGAGTACGCCGTCGCAGGAAAGCGCCGACATACGCACCCGACCATCAATCGTCACCTGAAGTCTGGCCGTTTGCGAGGACTGCCTGAGTAGGGAAACTTCATTGATCGCAAGTCGGGTGGATGTTTCGCCATCAAGCGTTTTCACCGACATTCGCAGCGGGTAGATGACCGCGCGTTCCGCACGATCCAACCGCTTCTGAAGGTCCGATTCCTGATAATCGTTCATCAGAAACCCGACCGTTCCCTGATTCATGCCGTAGACGGGGCGGGGGTCGTCGAACCGGCGCCTGAGCGTATCGAGCATGCAGCCATCGCCGCCAAGAGCCACGATCACGTCAGCATCGGCTTCGTCACACTGGCCATATTTCGTCGTCATGGACCGAAGGGCGGTCTGAGCTTCTGGACGACGGCTGGCGACAAATGCAATCTTGGCTGTCATATAAAACTTTTTGACCTTGTGTCGGGAGCCGGCAGCATTGGCAGGAGTTGATCAGAGGTCAAGCTCCACTTGGCAGAAGTCGGCACCGTGTCGGCACTGCGACAGACAGAAAGGCGAGTTCATGGATGATCTGTTTTCGGCAGGAAAACTCAGTGCGGAATCAGACTTATCATCAAAGTTTGAACGGCTGAGAGCTTACACGGAGACCCTCGCCAGAAATCTGTCACCAGAAGATTGTCAGATCCAGTCCATGCCGGATGCCAGCCCGACCAAGTGGCATCTCGCTCATACGACCTGGTTCTGGGAGGCTTTTCTGCTGCCTCGTCTCGTTGAGCATTACACGCCTTACGATGAGATGTTCGGCTTTCTGTTCAATAGCTATTATGAGGCGGTCGGACCGCGCCATGCAAGGCCGCAGCGCGGCATGATTACGCGCCCAACACTGAGCCAGGTTATGGCATACCGCCAGGCCGTGACGCAGCGCGTTCTGGACGAACTGGAAGCACGAGGTGGCGAATTAGCCCCTCCGGAGCGTCAGATCCTGTTGACCGGTATCGCGCATGAAGAACAGCATCAGGAACTCATTCTCACCGATATCAAGCACGCTCTTTTCCAAAATCCATTTCCGCCTGCCCTTCGTGAGGACATTAAGAAAATCCGGTCGGGTGATGATGATAAATGGGAAGCATTTGATGGCGGTATCACAACGATCGGTCATGCGGGCGAAGGGTTTGCGTTCGACAATGAAGGGCCTCAGCATGAGCAGCTGATCCGACCGTTTCGTCTTGCAAAGAATTTGGTGACCAACCGAACTGTAGCCGAGTTTATCGCCGATGGCGGATATGACACCGCATCACTCTGGCTGTCAGATGGCTGGGCCGTCATTCAAGGCGAAAGCCGTGCTGCTCCGATGTATTGGCTGGGAAGCAAAAGTGAGGGCTGGCAAACCTATACGTTCGCTGGACTGGCCGATCTCGATATGGATGCACCGGCCGTGCATCTCGATTTCTATGAAGCCAATGCGATTGCCGACTGGTTGGGGGCGCGTCTGCCAACTGAATTTGAATGGGAGTATGCCGCGCGGCACTCTGATGGATTGCGGGATCTGTATGGCGAGGCCTGGCAGTGGACGCGGTCAGATTATGGGCCTTATCCGGGGTATAAAGCGCCAGAGGGAGCCATCGGTGAGTATAATGGCAAATTCATGAGCAATCAGTATGTGCTCCGGGGATCATCCTGTGCCACGACACCGGGTCATGAGCGCGTCAGCTATCGAAATTTCTTTCCTGCAGGTGCCCAATGGCAATTCACGGGTCTGAGATTGGCACGCGACCTGGATGGATAGTATACTTCTGTCCAACGATAGAGATTAAGGGAGAGCACCATGGCAGATGATCTGAGCTTTGGCAGCGTGAAAGACACTGTAAGCGCCGAAGAGTGGGAGGCACGCGTCAATCTGGCGGCGCTCTATCGTCTTATTGCGCTGCATGGCTGGGATGACCTGATCTTTACACACATTTCTATGCGCGTGCCGGGCCCTGAGCATCATTTTCTAATCAATCCGTATGGTTTGCTCTTCGAAGAGATGACGGCGTCATCTCTGGTGAAGGTCGATCTGGAAGGCGAAATTGTCTCCGAGACACCATTTGCTATCAACCCGGCGGGCTTCACGATCCACTCCGCTATTCACGCCGCGCGGGAAGATGCGCAGTGTGTGATGCATCTTCATACCGATTGCGGCGTTGCCGTTTCAGCGCAGAAAGATGGCCTCCTTCCGATCTCTCAACACGCCATGATTGCCATGCATGAAGTCGCCTACCACGACTATGAAGGCATCGCGCTTAATCATGATGAGCGTGAGCGCATTGTTGCCGATATGGGTGACAAATCCATGCTGATCCTTCGGAACCACGGGACGCTAACCTGTGGCAGAACCGCGGCGCAAACCTATTTAAGGATGTTCTATCTCGAACGGGCATGTAAGATGCAGGTGATGGCGCAGTCTGGCGGGGACTTGATCCTGTGTGGGGAAGACGTTCAAAAAGTAGTCGAGGGGCAGAGCAACCCAAAAGGCATGGGCATTTTGTCAGACAAACTTGTCTGGCCGGCTGTTCTGCGCCGACTCGACCGCAATCTACCAGGTTACGACGACTAATCCTGTGTCTGGTGGCCGGGTTCTTACCGGTGGTTCCTGCGCATGCTGGTGGCTGGGTCCAGGCGAAGGGCGAAGCCTATCTGCGCNTGGCTGCGGCTTACGAAGACCATGAAGGCTTTTATGCGCGTCGGACGGATGCTTACGGTGAATGGGGCGTTACGCCGGACTGGACGGTGAGCGGCAAANTCGAAACGGTCGATTTCAGTACCTCCAATGTCTTNGACAGNACGGGATATCGGATTACAGCCCGGCGTCGTCTCTGGACGCCAGGACAATGGTCTTTCACGGGTGAGGCTGGCTTCCTGGAAGGTGCGGCGATTGGCGGTTTTCGCGGGTGTGAAAACTTTGGTGGCGAATGGAATTTTGGTGTCGGACGATCGGGCCAGCTGAAGAGCGGGACTTATTTTGCTGCTGCGACCCTTGGTCAGCGCGCGCATTCGGGAAATTGCNAGACGAACCGCGCTGAGGCTGTCATCGGTCTTGTCAGGCCGAGTGGCTGGACCACGACGTTTCAATACTGGGCCGAAGAGGGCGATGCCGGTCGGAGCGAGAAAGTCGAATTCATGACCTCTGTTCGACTGGGAAAGATTGAGCTCGGCTCTGCAACACGAACGGAAATCAGCGGCGAATTCGAGGAAACCGCCTTTGTGTTATCTCTGGCTTTGCGACTTTAGCCGTCTTCCCTCTGCGAACACTCTTGAGCTTTGCGCCGGTTACGGCTTGAAGTGGTCTCAACGAAAGAGGCGAACACGCTGAGGGAGAGAAGCCGTTGACCAAGCCGACAGGACCACTTGCCGGGATCAGGATCGTGGACATGTCGACCGTGGTTCTTGGTCCGTTTGCAACGCTGATCCTGGCTGATCTCGGCGCTGAAGTGATCAAGGTCGAGAATGGTTCTGGCGATATCATGCGTCATGCGGGCCCGGCACCTCATCCGGGTATGGGCGCGATCTACACAACTCTGAACCGCAACAAGCAATCCATTCAAATCAACGCCAAGACAGACGAAGGTAAAGAGGCGCTCAGTCGGCTGATTCAAGGCGCGGACGTCTTCTTTCACAATGTCCGCATGAAGGGTGCAGAGCGGCTTGGCTTTGGCTATAAGGATGTCGCCAGGTTACGGCCTGACATCGTCTATGTCCATTGCGCTGGATATGGACAGGACGGCCCTTATAAAGACCTGCCGGCCTATGATGACTTGATTCAGGCCTCTACGGGCTTTGCGGATATGCTCAGAATGCGTGATGGCGGCAATCCGGCTTATGTGCCTGAGCTGATCGCCGACAAGACGGTCGGCCTATATGCCGTCTATGCGACAATTGCTGCGCTATTTCACCGAGAACGCACAGGTGAGGGGCAGTTCGTGCAGGTGCCGATGTTCGAAACCTTCACCTTCTTCCATATGGTCGAGAATCTCTATGGGGAGACCTGGATGCCCGGTGGCGGGCGGATGGCCTATACGCGCTCTGTGAATCCGAACCGTAAGCCTTACCCAACGAAAGACGGTTTCATTGGTCTCGTGCCTTATTCGGACGAGCAATGGCAGCAATTCTTCGACCTGGGCGGGCGCTCGGAAGTCTTCGAGGATCCAAGGTTTGCGACCTATGAGGCGCGGACAGCGAATATCACAGAGCTCTATGGAATCATCGAAGAGGTCGCGAAAACGAGAACGACTGAAGAATGGCTGGATGTCCTCCATGAGATGGAGATTCCGGCCATGGGGTTCAAAACGAATGAAGAAATGCTGACAGATCCGCATCTGGCTGCCAGTGGTTTTTTCGAAACCCGATCTCATCCGATCGGCGAAGACTATCGGGCGATGAAGCATCCTGTGTCGTTTTCAAAGACGCCTGCAAACATTCGCCATGAACCGCCCGTGCTGGGGCAGGACACAGAGATTATCCTCTCGCAGCTGGGGCTGGGGGATTGAGCCCTGATCATGAAGCGTTCCCTATTTAAACCGGCTGCATTAGCATAGATTTTGACGCTAAACCGAAGGGGCAGGAGGGATTTCCATGAAGCTATCTGAAGAAACTATTCCAAACGAGATTATCAATGCTGCGCCGCGCATAAACCTGTCGCGCCGTCAGATCATTTGCGGACTGGCTGCCGGGACCGTGGTTCCCATCGTGACAGGCTGTACCACCAATCCTGAAACAGGTGCGTCGCAATTCCTTCTGGTGGGCGAAGGTCAGATAGCCCAGATGTCGGCCTCGGCCTGGACTGAAATGAAGCAACAAACACCGCAGACGACGAACTCAGCACTGCGTTCAAGGGTCAATCGTGTCTGGAGCAAAATTGCCCAGGGTGCGGGCCGGGCGAATGAGCAGTGGGATGTCGCTGTCTTTGATACCGAAGACGCAAATGCTTTCGTCATGCCCGGCAACAAGGTGGGGGTGTATCGAGGCATCACTGAACTGACGGAGAATGACGATCAGCTCGCTTCGGTTCTTGGTCATGAGGTGGGCCACGTGGCTGGCCGCCATGCTGCTGAACGCTATTCGCTCGCCATTGCGGGGCAGATCGCAATGGTGGCCGGTGCTGTAGCTGTCAATCAGTCTGATACGCTGCGGGATTACGGCGATGCCATTGGTGCCCTCGGTGGCGCTGCGCTTCAGTTCGGTGTGCTGCTGCCATATAGCCGCCGCCACGAACTGGANGCGGACCGATTGGGTGTCGATTACATGTACCGTTCAGGTTACCGGGTCGCTGAAGCACCGCGCCTGTGGGATTTGATGGCTGAGAAGAGCGCCTCGCGCCAGCCCGAGTTCATGTCGACCCATCCGGATCCTGTACGACGTGCAGTCGAGTTGCGTCAGTACATCAACGCCAAGGGCTATGATCTCGTCTAAACGGATGCTGAGCCAGGAAAGAAGAAAGCCAGTCTTAAAGACTGGCTTTTTTTATGACATCTCGCGAAAAGCGTAGCGTTTGCCATGGCTTGTGCAGTCAGCCGTCAGAAGTGGGGCGAGTTGTGCAGCAACCTCGTCCGGTGTTGGGAGGCTTAGTGGGTCTTCGCCTGGCATAGCATCAGCGCGCATGTCTGTGCGGGTCGCGCCCGGATCGAACAGGTTAATGCGCATTTTCGTGATGCCAGTTTCCTCTGCCCAGGCATGAACCATGGACTCAAGACCGGCTTTGGAGGCCTGGTAAGCGCCCCAGAAAGCACGAGGGCGTGGCACAACGCCTGAAGTCATGAACACAGCGCGGCCGGACGGGCTGAGGCGGAGCAGCGGATCAAATGACCGGATCAATCGCCAGTTCGCAGTGAGATTGACTTCGATCGTGCTGTTAAAGCCGGTGGGGGTCAGAGTTTGCAGTGGACCCAGGGGACCAAGAACACCCGCATTGGCGAGAAGCCCGTCGAGCTTCTGCCAGCGTTCATAGATGACCGCGGAAAGACGCTCGATTGCGGCAGTGTCGGTGAGGTCAAGAGGCACGAGAGTTGCCTGACCGCCCTTGGATTTGATCTCATCATCCAGACCTTCCAGAGCCGCCTTGCTTCGCGCCAGCGCAATCACATGATGGTCGTGCCGAGTTGCGAGTTCAACGGCCGCCGCGCGCCCGATACCTCGGGACGCCCCGGTGACAAGGGTCAGTCGTTTATCTGTCATGAGTGCTTATTGGCTTAGTCGTCGAGGAAAGACAATTGCGCGTCTCGCCCCACTTCCTCATTGCGACGATCAATGAGGCGTGTTGGATAGTCGCCCGTGAAGCAATGATCAGCGTATTGGGGCGTGTTGCCATCCCGCTTGATGTCGCCGACAGCCCAGTAAAGCCCGTTTACAGACAGGAAGCCGAGACTATCGACATTCAGCTCGCGGCGCATTTCTTCCAGCGTATAATTTGCCGCCATCAAATCGCGCTCTGANGGCATGTCGATGCCGTAATAGTCAGGNAATTTAATTGGCGGGCTGGCAGACCGGAAGTGGATTTCCTTCGCGCCGGCATCACGAACCATCTGGACGATTTTCTTGGATGTGTTGCCGCGAACGATCGAGTCATCAACAAGCACGACGCGTTTGCCATCAAGGACAAACTTGTTCGGNGCGTGCTTNTTGGAGACGCTGGTCTGGCGATCGCCCTGGGTCGGTTCGATGAAAGTTCGCCCAACATAGTGGTTGCGGATGATACCGAGCTGGAAGGGCAGGCCTGAGGCTTCAGAGAAGCCCAGAGCAGCTGGAACCCCGGAATCGGGCACAGGCACAATAACATCAGCGTCCGCCGGTGTTTCTTCTGCCAGTCGCATCCCCATACGGCGACGAACCTCATAAACGCTTTTGCCCTGAATGATGCTGTCTGGGCGAGCGAAATAAACAAACTCAAACAGGCACGGCGCCGTGGAACGGCGCTGGAATGGCGTGAGGCTTTCAACGCCATCTTCGGTGATGATGACAATCTCACCGGGTTCGATTTCGCGGACGAAGCGCGCGCCAATGAGATCCAGCGCGCAGGTTTCGGATGCGAGAATGCTCGTGCCGTTCAGATCGCCAAGAACAAGCGGGCGAAGGCCCACTGGGTCGCGCGCGCCGATGAGCATGGTTTCGGTGAGTGCCACGAGGGCGTAGCCGCCTTCGATCTGGCCAATTGCATCAACGAAGCGCTCGGTAATGCGCGCCTTATCGGACCGTGAGATCAGGTGGAGAATGACTTCTGTGTCCATTGTGGACTGGAAGATGGCGCCACGGTCGACGAGCTGACGACGAAGGGCTCGGGAGTTTGTGAGATTGCCGTTATGGGCGACAGCAAAACCGCCACAGTCCAGATCAGCAAAAATCGGCTGGATGTTGCGAATGGCCGGCGTGCCCTGAGTCGGGTAGCGGTTGTGGCCAATTGCAGATGACCCCGGAAGCCGGGTCCGCATATCTTCGCCGACAAAATTGTCTCCGACGAGACCTGTGTGGCGCTCATTATGGAAAAAGCCGGACTTCTCGTCGAAGCTTGCAATGCCACAAGCTTCCTGTCCACGGTGTTGNAGTGCGTGCAAACCCAGCGCGGTCAGAACGGAGGCTTCAGGGTGTTGAAAAACACCAAAAACGCCGCATTCCTCGCGGAGCTTATCGTCGTCATGGTCCCAAAACATCATGGCTAGAAAGCTCCAAGCTTATATCAACCAGTCTATGGCGAGTCGGGTAAACTGTCAGGCAGAGCATCCTGGACCCCTTGGGCCACACCCGGCATGACGCTCTGTACCCAGATTACTGCGTCAAGGAAATAGGGATAAGAGAAAGAATCCACAATCCATGACAGCTGCACTTCTTCGATAAATGGTCTGAAGACGAACAGGATCAAGATGATTACAGCTGCAGCGCGAACCAGGCCGAAAATAAAACCGGCGAGACGGTCGATCAGACTGATATCGGTGTTGGCGTGCACAAACTTGGAGAACTTGCGACCCACCCAAGCCGCGAGAATGTAGACGAAGAGAAATGCGATCAGCAGGACAAGCCCTTCAGCAATGAAGTGGCTCCAGCTATCGGGCATAAACTCGATGGCTAACGGGGTGAGATAGATATAGGCAAAGAAAGCTGCCGTGACGGCGATAACGAAGGCCGCGACCGAAGCCAGCTCCCGGATGAATCCGCGGGCGAGGGCCATCAGCCCGGAAAATACCATCAACAAAGCGACGATGGCATCGAACAGGGTAAAGCCACCCGATTCAATAAATTCAGTCATTACTCTCTCTTGCCCCGAGCAGATCAGCCAACTCAGAAAGCCTTGTAAACGGTGTATAGGTCAAGTCACCATGCTTTTTCTGAGGNCCTTCAGGACCATAAGCCTGTTTGAAGCCAAGCCGGCGAGCTTCTTTGATGCGGGCTTCCATGCGTGCCACCGGGCGGATTGCGCCTGAGAGGGCGATCTCGCCAAAGAAAATAGATTTCTCTGGTGGCGGCTGGTCGGCCAGCGATGACATCAGGGCNGCGGCGGCGGCGAGATCGCCTGCNGGCTCGGAAATCCGGTATCCGCCCGCGACAGAGAGATAGATGTCCCGCGGACCGATCTGAATGCCGCAGCGTGCCTCGAGCACAGCAAGCAACATGGCAAGCCGGTTTGAGTCCCAGCCNACGACAGACCGGCGCGGCGTGCCATAGGCCGACTGACCAACCAGGGCCTGCACCTCTGCCAGGACAGGGCGGGAGCCTTCCATTGCCGCAAAAACTGCTGCACCTCCTGTCTGGTCTGCGTCTGTTGACAGAAACAGGGCCGATGGCTCGCTGGCGGGAGCAAGACCGAAGGCNGACATTTCAAAAATGCCAATTTCGTCAGTTGGTCCGAAGCGGTTCTTCACGGCGCGTAAGATGCGGAACTGGTGGCCGCGTTCGCCCTCAAAGTAGAAGACTGTATCGACCATGTGTTCGACGACGCGAGGGCCGGCAATCTGACCCTCCTTGGTGACGTGGCCGACAATGACCAGCGAACAATTATTCTTCTTGGCAAAACGGACCAGCTCCTGTGCGCAGGCGCGAACCTGAGACACCGATCCGGGCACTGCTTCGATACTGTCTGACCAGACAGTCTGGATCGAATCGATCACGACAAAATCAGGTTTTGATTTCTTCAAAGCGGACAGGATGGTTCGAAGGTCCGTCTCAGTGGCAAGCTGTACGGGACTGCCCGAAATCTTGAGACGTTCCGCGCGGTCCTGAATCTGGGCCGCGGCTTCCTCACCGGAAACATAGACAACATTCTGCCCATTACGAGCGAGCCTTGCCGCAACCTGGAGAAGGAGCGTTGATTTACCGATGCCGGGGTCCCCGCCGATCAGCGTAGCGGAGCCGGGAACAAGGCCGCCGCCAAATACGCGGTCCAGCTCTTCCACACCAAGAAGAATACGCTCAGGCGCTTCTCTGACGTCATCAAGGGAGGTGAACTCCATGCCGCCAACTGTCCGCGATGCTGCCGGTTTGAGCCCGCCGGGGACGGCTGTGACCTTCTCTTCAACGAGAGAGTTCCACTCCCCACAGCCTTCGCATTTGCCGCTCCATTTNGAGTGGCTGGTGCCGCAGTTCTGGCAGANGAATTGAGACTGTGTGCGGGCCATCAAATCGCAGGCTGAATTGGTCCGTCAGCGCGGCCATGCACGAATTGATCAACGTATTCATTGCCAGAATCATCAACATCAGATGCCGGGCCACGCCAGATGATCTTGCCATCATAAAGCATGGCAATCTCGTCACCGATCTTGCGGGCAGAGGGCATGTCATGAGTGATCGATACAGAGGCTGCGCCAAGACCTTTGACCTGTTCAACGATGAGGTCGTTGATGGCGTCAGCCGTGATCGGGTCGAGACCGGTGGTCGGTTCGTCGAAAAAGATGAGATCAGGTTTGGCGACGATGGCACGTGCAAGGCCGACGCGCTTCTGCATGCCGCCAGAAAGCTCTGCCGGATACCGGTCGGCGACGTCTGAACTGAGGCGAACCTTTTTCAGGGTGTCGATGGCGATGTCCTTGGCTTCAGATCTCGACTTGCCATCTGTGTGGATCAGGCGGAAAGCCACATTCTGCCAGACGGGGAGGCTGTCGAACAAGGCGGCGCCCTGGAACAGCATGCCCGTGCGCTTCAGCATGTTTTCTCGATCAGCTTGCGCGCCTTTAACCACGGACTTGCCGTTAAAGAGGATGTCGCCCTTGTCCGGCGACAGCAGGCCGAGTGCGCATTTGATCGAAACTGATTTGCCCGTGCCCGATCCGCCAATAATGACGAGTGATCGGCCGGGTTCGACCTCCAGGGAAAGACCTTCCAGAACGTGGTTCTGTCCAAAAGACTTATGGATATCCTGAAGCTGAAGAAGGGGCTGGGTCACAGGCCGATCCTCGTGAACAGTGTTGTGAGGAGGAAGTTCGAAAAGAAGATCAGAACCGCGCTGGACACNACGGCGAGCGTNGCNGCNCGGCCAACGCCGCTGGCGCCNCCNTNNCTGTTNGCGCCNTGATAGCANCCCATNAGNGCAACNACNGCGCCGAANACGGCAGCCTTGATNANNCCGCCCNGCGANATCGCCGCCNGTCACATAATCGAGTGTGTTCTTGATATAGAGGTTGCCNTTNAANTCGAGCGTNCCNGTGGCGACGAGATANCCGCCATAAACGCCGATGANGTCGGCGATGAATACGAGAATCGGNANTGTGAGCACNGCNGCCCAGAANCGNGGCGCATAGAGATATCNGAACGGGTTGGTCGANAGNGTATGNAGCGCATCNATCTGTTCGGTNACCTTCATNGTGCCGATCTCTGCGGCGATNCCNGCGCTNACGCGNCCNGCNAGCATNAGAGCTGCCAGNACNGGGCCGAGTTCCCGGGTGATNCCCANAACAACAATGTTNGGNACGAANTGCTCTGCGTTGAAGCGTGAGCCGCCGACATAGATGTTGAGCGCCAGAGCCGCACCTGTGAAGATTGCGGTCAGGCCGACAACCGGCAGAGAAAAATAACCGATCCGGATGCACTGGCGTACGATCTCGCCGAAATAGATCGGCATTGAAATCGCTGCGAGTTTCACGCGTCCAATGAATGCGGCCAGTCGGCCGGTCTCTTCAAGAAGACCGAGGACTGCTGCACCGACCCATTGAAGCGGCTTTAGAAAAACGGGAATGTCAGAACTCAAGCCTTACTCCTCGGTGCGCCACTGCATGGAGATGCGTCCGCCAAGGCGGCTCGTCAACTCATATCCGATAGTTCCTGCCGCTTCAGCCTGAATTTCCAGCCCTGCTTTAGGTCCGATGAACTCCACCCGCTCCCCCTGTTTCGGTCTGTCGACCAGATCAGACACGTCTATCGTAATCAGATCCATAGAGACGCGGCCAAGGATTGGGCAAGGCGTGTTGTTCAGAATTCCGAAGCCGAAATTAGAAGCCGAACGCAGATAACCATCGGCATAGCCCAGGGAAACCGTGGCAACAGTCATGTCAGTTTTTGCTTTGAAGGTGGCTCCATAACCAACCGTATCACCCGCTTTAATATCGAACACACTGAGGATTGGTGCGGTGAGAGTCAAAGCTGGCTTGAGGCGTATCCCGGATGGATAGGCGGGACCGCCGCCATAAAGGCCAATGCCAGGCCGCATGAGATCGAAGTGAAAGTTTGCTCCGAGATAAATACCACCTGTGGAGCAGAAACTTGCCCGAATGCCAGGAAAGGCTTTTCGGACTTCCTGAAAGCGATCCAGCTGAGCCTGATTCTCTTCGGCGTCTGGCTTATCGGCGCAGGCCAGATGACTCATTACGAGCGCTGGCGGCCGGGCGGAAACCGCTTCGACAGTCTTCTGGAGATCAGTCAGCCTGAGGCCCAGGCGGTTTATTCCGGTGTCGAAGTGCAGCGCATAGGGCGGGGCAAGTTCTGATCTGAGCCAGGTCTCAATCTCCTCCATGCGATTACACACCGGAGAGAGACGGCAAGCGGCGAACTGATCAAGCGCATCAGAATGCACACCGTTGAAGACGTAGATCGTCGGCTCAGGACCGACCGCATTGCGTACAGTTTCGCCTTCATGCGGGTAAGCAACGAAGAAGGTGCGACATCCGGCTTCAAAAAGCGTGGCCGAGACCTGGGCAGCGCCATGTCCATAAGCATTCGCTTTCACGACAGCACTGCATTCGGCGGATGGGGCAAGAGATTTCAGAGCGCGATAGTTGGAGACGATCGTTGGCAGCGAAATGTCTGCGACAGGACCTGCATCAGACCGGGCAGCGCCCAGCGCGGCGTCAGTATTCTGAAGGACTGTGTTGTTTGTCCAGGTTGCTGAACTTGGTGATGTTCGGGTCAAAGTGCAGTTCTACCTTACCGATCGGGCCGTGACGCTGTTTTGCGACGATAACTTCGGCAATATTACGGAGACGCTCCATTTTATCCTGCCATTCCGCAAATTTTTCACCAGCATCGTCGGGCTCTTGTCGCTCCAGATAATAGGATTCCCGGAAAACAAAGAGCACCGCGTCCGCATCCTGCTCGATGGAGCCGGATTCGCGAAGGTCGGAAAGTTGTGGGCGCTTGTCGTCACGTTGTTCAACGTTCCGCGAA
>PABS01000034.1 GCA_002699325.1 Ponticaulis sp.
GCCCGATCCTTGAACGGCTTGTCACTCACAAAATCGGTCGACTCTTTGTTCGTTTTTTTGAACTCATCCTCGTCCGATGTATTCACATCCTGCTCTTGTACTTTGCGAAAAAGGGGGGAATCATTTTTCTTGGGGATATCGAGCAGTTTCTCGGCACGTTCCAGATCCGGAAGTTCTTCCATCTGGGGAATGACGATCGGAATCATCGAGGGGCGGACCACAACCGGGATATCTTCTTCCACCATCACGCCCACACCGAAAAGGAGCGCCGCCACCATGAGAATCACGATATGAAAAAAAGAGGAAACGACCCACCAGGGGGTTTTATCAACGAGTCGATCGACTCGATTTCCATTCTCCACCATGATACACCTCCATGAATCCGCTCCAGGTAGAGAGTCAAAACGGAGGGGGGCGGAGAAGGTTCGCGGAAAAGAAAATCAATTCCGGAAAATCATGGTTCCGCAACCGGTGTTGGTGAAGATCTCGGTAAGAAGACTGGAAGCTTTTGTCCCGTTAATGATATGCACCGAGTGAACATCACCCTTAAGGACATTGAGAATTTCCGTCAGCTTGACGCCGCCACACCAGGTCACCCGGAAAACTTCGTCACCAAAGGCGTCGAAACAACCACCGGTCCTCTGGGGCAGGGTATTGCGACAGCTGTGGGTATGGCTCTGGCCGAGCGTCATCTGAATGCGCGCTTTGGCGATGATCTGGTTGATCACCACACATGGGTTATCGCGGGTGATGGCTGCCTGATGGAAGGCGTAAGCCAGGAAGCGATTACGCTGGCAGGTCACCTGAAGCTGAACCGTCTGATTGTCCTGTTTGACGACAATGAAGTGACGATCGATGGTAACACCAATCTGTCTGACTCTACAGACCAGATCAAACGCTTCGAAGCGGCTGGTTGGGCAACCGCGTCAATTGATGGCCATGACGAAACTGCGATTGATCAGGCGATGGAATGGGCGAAAGCGTCCGACCGTCCGGTCTTGATTGCCTGCAAAACCCGCATCGGTTTTGGCGCGCCAACGATCGAAGGCACGGGGAAGGCCCATGGCGGCCCTTACGGTAAAGAGGAGATTGCGGGTATTCGCAAGAATATCGTCTGGGAGCATGAGCCCTTCATTATCCCAGACGAGATTTTGTCCGCCTGGCGTGAAGTCGGTTCGCGCGGCAAAGCCACCCATGCAGAGTGGTCATCTCGCCATGATGGGGCCGACAAGAAAGCCGAATTCGATATGGCGCTCTCCGGCGAGATTCCAGAAGAGTTCTTCAAGGCCATGGCCGTTCACAAGCAATCCGTCTCTGATGGTCAGGAGAAGAAAGCTACGCGTCAATGGTCTGGTGCGGCGCTGGAAGTCGCCACCAAAATCCTGCCGACAATGGTTGGTGGCTCAGCAGACCTGACCGGTTCCAACAACACCAAAACCAGCTCTACCGGCCCGCTCACTGAGGGCGCCTATGATGGCCGGTATGTCCATTACGGCGTCCGGGAACATGGCATGGCTGCCGCGATGAACGGCATGGCGCTGCATGGCGGCGTGGTGCCGTATTCGGGTACGTTCTTTGTCTTTGGTGACTATTCCCGCGCAGCTATCCGGCTTGGTGCTCTGATGGGGACGCCTGTCATTCATGTGATGACCCACGATTCCATCGGCCTCGGGGAAGACGGTCCAACCCACCAGCCGGTCGAGCATCTCTCCTCTTTCCGCGCCATGCCAAACATCTGGGTCATGCGTCCTGCAGATGGCGTTGAGACCGCTGAGTGCTGGGAAATGGCTCTGAAGCGTCAGGATGGTCCGACCATTATGGCGCTGACCCGTCAGGGTCTCACCCCGGCGCGTTCAGGCAAGATTGATGAGAACTTGTCGGCGAAAGGCGCTTACGTGCTGAAGGAAGCTGAAGGTGAGCCGCAGCTGGTGATCATTGCGACCGGATCTGAAGTCGAAATCGCTCTGGCGGCTCAGGAAACGCTGAAAGGCGAAGGTATCGCGGCGCGGGTTGTGTCCATGCCTTGCTGGGAAGCCTTTGCTGAACAGAGCGAAGCCTATCAGGACGAAGTTCTTGGCGGTGATTTGCCAAAGCTTGCTGTTGAAGCGGGGGTCCGTCATGGCTGGGATCAGTGGATCGGCCGCAAAGGTGGATTTGTCGGCATGAAGAGCTTCGGTGCAAGCGCACCGTACAAGGATCTCTACAAGCATTTCGGCATCACACCGGAGGGTGTTGTCACCGCTGCGAAAGCGCTGGTTTGAGGCATATTGCCGGGCTGCTGGCCGCACTTTCGCTGGCAGCCTGCGTTGCGCCGCAACATAAGTTGATCTCTCTCGCCCCGGATGTTCTGGACCCAACAGATGACGTGCGGCTGGGGCTTGCATTTGCGCCGGGCGCTGAGACTTTTACTGTTTATGCGCCAGACGCTGACGACACGGCATATAATCATGGCGTCGCGCTGACCCGATTTCAGGGCAGGCTTTATGCGCAATGGCAATCTTCGCNAAGAGATGAGGATGCGCCAGAGACGCAGGTTCTCTATGCGGTGAGCGACGATGATGGCGCCAGGTGGAGCCCGCCGCGTACGCTGACGGCGCCCCGGATTGAAGGCTACACGACGAGTGGCGGCTGGTGGCAAACCGAAGACCGGCTCCTGGCCTATGTGAATGTCTGGCCTGAACATGAAGACGGTGCGCGTTCCGGACGAACGGAGTTCATGATCAGCACCGATGGCGAAGTCTGGTCCGCGCCAGAAGCTGTGCGCCTGTCAGATGGCAGGCCTGTGCCTGGCATTATCGAGCAGGATACGCGCGCCATTCCGGATGGGCGTCTTGTGACCACATTCCATGTCGAGCCCGGCCTGACCGCGACGCCCTTCTATACAGATGATCCGCTGGGGATGACGGGCTGGACTGCCGGTCTTATGGAAAATCTGCCTCATGACGGAGATGTCAGCCGGGAATTGGAGCCGAGCTGGTTCTGGCGCCGGAAGAGCCACGAGATTGTGATGCTGTTTCGTGATCAGGCGACGAGCTATCAGACGCTGGTTTCGGTGAGCGCTGATAGCGGCGAAAACTGGACAACACCTGAGCTGGTCGGGTTTCCGGATTCTCGCTCCAAGCAGAGTGCCGGCAATCTGCCCGATGGCAGCGTGTTCCGGGTTTCAAATCCGCGGTCTGATCGAGCCCGCTATCCGCTCGTCCTGTCCCTGAGTGAGGATGGCATTGTTTTTGATCGCGCCTGGCTATTGCGCGCGGGCGGTGGAGACATCCAGCCTCTTCGTTTTGAGGGGCGCTATAAGCGTGAAGGATATTCCTATCCCAAAACCCATGTCGGCGAGCGTTATCTCTATGTCGGTTATGCAACAAACAAAGAGGATGTGGAGGTGACGCGAGTGCCACTGGAGAGCCTGTTGAAGCAGGACTGAACGGATTGTCCGAGGGGGACAATTCGGCCATATCTTCGCACTGCAGCACTGGACGTGTCACATTTCCCGGTCTACAGAACCCGGAAATTCATACCGTCGGGGTCTGTCGGATAAATCAGGAGAAGAAGTGATGGCTGTGCGCGTTGCGATTAACGGTTTTGGTCGGATTGGTCGGAATGTTCTCCGTTCCATTCTCGAGAATGGTCGCAAAGATATTGAAGTCGTCGCTATCAATGATCTCGGCCCGGTCGAGACGAACGCTCACCTCCTGAAATATGACTCCGTTCACGGCACACTTCCGATGGACGTGACGGTCGAAGGCGACACCATCAAAGTTGGTGGCCAGTCTTTCAAAGTGACTGCGATCCGCGACCCGAAGGACCTGCCACACGGGTCAAACAATGTGGATATCGCCATGGAATGCACAGGCATCTTCACGGCGAAAGAAAAAGCGGCGCTTCACCTGGAAGCAGGCGCAAAGCGTGTTCTGGTTTCTGCACCAGCATCCGGCGCGGACAAAACCATTGTTTACGGCGTAAATCATGACACGCTGACCAAGGACGACCTGGTCGTTTCTAACGCATCGTGCACCACAAACTGCCTGTCACCTGTCGCCAAAGTTCTCAACGATGCCATTGGTATCGAAAAAGGCATGATGACGACCATTCACTCTTATACGGGTGACCAGCCGACGCTTGATACCATGCACAAGGACCTCTATCGCGGCCGCGCGGCAGCGATGTCCATGATCCCGACATCAACCGGCGCTGCGAAAGCTGTTGGTCTGGTCCTTCCAGAGCTGAACGGTAAGCTCGACGGCTTTGCGATGCGCGTTCCAACGCCAAACGTGTCTGTTGTCGACCTGAAATTCATCGCCAAGCGCGAGACAACGGTTGATGAGATCAACGCTGCGATCCGTTCGGCTGCTGACGGCGCTATGAAAGGCGTGCTTGGCTATACTGATGCGCCAAACGTTTCGATCGACTTCAACCATAATCCGCATTCTTCCGTCTTCCACATGGATCAGACGAAAGTCATGGACGGCACGCTGTGCTCTGTTCTGAGCTGGTACGACAATGAGTGGGGCTTCTCCACACGCATGTCCGACACAGCAATCGAAATGGCGAAATACATTTAAGCTGCGCTCGGGGGAGCCGGCTTATGGAAGCCCGCCAGACAAACACGCAACATGCGAAGGAACTCGGGGAGCAGGCGCTTCCCGAGTTCTTTGCTGCCTGCTTGCCAGGAAATGTTGATAGCAGGGAACCAGACGCACGATCTGTTCGTCTGGCATTTCGCAGAACCTGCAACTCGCGCTTATTTGGCCAGTCTCTGACAGTTGTCCGAAGCAATGTGCGAGAGCCAGAATACACAGGGACCAAGAGATGACCGATTTCAAACGCATTGAAGACGCTGGCGATTTGACTGGAAAAGTCGCGCTCACGCGCGTTGATTTCAACGTGCCGATGGCCGATGGCAAAATCACTGACGACACGCGACTCGTCGCTGCAGTAGAAACTGTTAATGCGCTGCGCGGCGCAGGCGCAAAGGTCGCGCTCTTATCCCACTTTGGTCGGCCCAAAGGCACCAGAGATCCTTCCATGTCTCTCAAGCCCGTGGCGCAAGCCTTCGCGAAGGTTATGGGGCATCCAGTGAGCTTCTGTGAGGACTGCAAAGGGGAAGACGCCAAGGCCGCGATTACCGCTCTTGAGGAAACCGGCATCATTCTTCTGGAGAACACGCGGTATTATGCCGGTGAAGAAAAAAATGATCCGCAGCTCGCCGCCGACATTGCCGAATTGGGCGACGTATTTGTTTCCGACGCATTTTCCGCAGCTCACCGCGCCCATGTGTCTACGGTTGGTCTTGCGGACCATCTGCCAGCCTATGCTGGCAAAAGCATGGAACGGGAGCTGAGCGCTTTGAATGCCGCGCTGGGTAAGCCGCAGCGGCCGGTAATGGCGGTAGTCGGTGGCGCGAAAGTGTCTTCCAAGATTGATCTTCTCAAAAACCTTGTCTCCAAAGTCGACTATCTCGTCATCGGTGGCGGCATGGCAAATACGTTCCTGGCGGCGCGGGGCGAAGATGTCGGCAAGTCGCTCTGTGAGCATGATCTCAAGGACACAGCAAACGCAATCGAAGTGAATGCTGAAAAGTCGGGCTGCGAGATTGTTCTGCCGGTTGATCTGGTGGTGGCCAAAGAATTCGCCGCCAATGCGCCGCACCGCACGATTGGCCTTGATGAGGTTGAGGCCGATGAGATGATCCTCGATGCGGGGCCTGCGACAGTGACGCGTCTTGAATCGATCATGGACTCAGCGAGCACACTGATCTGGAACGGTCCGCTTGGCGCTTTTGAGATGGAGCCGTTTGATGCCGCAACGGTTGCCGCGGCCAAGGCAGCTGGGGCGCGTGCAAAATCAGGAGAGCTGATCGCCGTTGCAGGTGGCGGGGACACTGTTGCCGCACTTAATCATGCCGGTGCAGCTGAAGATTTCACATTCATTTCTACCGCTGGCGGGGCCTTCCTCGAATGGATGGAAGGCAAGGACCTGCCTGGCGTGGAAGCCTTGAAGAAATAAATAATAATGCCCGGAAAATCGGGCGAGAGACCTAGCAGAGGGACAAAACATGCCGAATTCAGAAATGCTGAAACAGGTTGCGGAGAAAGACGGCTTTATCGCAGCGCTCGATCAGTCTGGCGGCTCAACACCTAAAGCGCTGAAGCTCTATGGGATTGAGGAAAACGCCTATTCGAGCGACGAAGAAATGTTCGGCCTGATCCACGATATGCGCACTCGCATCATTCAGGCGCCAGCCTTCACCGGCGAGAAGGTGATCGGCGCGATCCTGTTCGAGCGGACCATGGATGGTGATATCGAAGGCACGCCAACAGCGACCTATCTCTGGGAACAATGCAAAGTCGTTCCATTCCTGAAAGTGGACAAAGGCCTGGCTGATGAAGAGAACGGCGTTCAGGTGATGAAGCCGATGCCGCAGCTGGATGATCTTTGTCAGCGTGCCGCTTCAAAAGGCATTTTTGGAACGAAGATGCGCTCCAATATCAATGCGGCCAATCCTGAAGGCATCGCGGCCGTTGTGGCGCAGCAATTCGAAGCTGGTAAGCAAATCCTGTCTCATGGTCTGGTTCCGATTATCGAGCCGGAAGTGAACATCAAGATCACTGACAAGGCTGAAGCCGAAGACATTCTGCGTGACGAAATCGCAAAGCATCTCGATACGCTCAGCGAAGACCAGAACGTCATGCTGAAACTGTCCCTGCCCGACAAGGCGAACCAGTACAAATCGCTAATCGACCATCCAAGGGTGATCCGTGTTGTCGCGCTGTCTGGCGGTTACTCCCGCGAAGAGGCCAATGCCAAGCTCGCCGAGAATACTGGCATGATTGCCAGCTTCTCACGTGCGCTGACAGAAGGTCTGACAGCGCAACAAAGCGATGACGAGTTTAACGCGACGATCGCAGAAACGATCGACAGCATCTATCAGGCGTCCAAAGCCGGCTGATCGTAAATTTCTTCTTGAGGAACGCCGTGTTCCTTCAGAATTCGGAAACCCTCTGGCGTTGTCAGAGGGTTTCTTTTTGCACGGCGGGCTCACCTGGTTTCAGAGCGTCACGAAGCAGGATCAGGGCAGCATAAATTACGACCAGAACCACACCCCAGCGGAGCCAGACCATTGGAAGCTCCTTCACCACCAGTGCAGCGAGGAGAACCGCTGGCACGCCGCCAATCATCATTCCGAGCACCACTTTAAGATCGATGCGATCTGACCTGACAAAGCGAAGGGCAGTGGAGGGCATGAGAAAGGCGCAGCAGCTGGACATGATTGGGAAGGCAAGACGGGGATCGAGCCCGAACAGGCTGAGCAGGATCAGTGATGGCGCATAAAGCCCGATGCCGAACGCCATAAGAATCCCGAGAACAAAGTGCACCGCAATGGCGATGATGAGCAGCGGGGTAGGTAGTCCGCCTGCTGCGCCGCCCGCAGGCATAAGGTTCAGGTTACTGGCCGCAAAGAGACCTGCGGCAATGAGGAGCGCGATGCCCACAACCAACTGAACCGTTCGCACCGGTGCGCGCACGACCAAATTGGCGCCAACAGCGGCACCCAAAACGGCGGCAATGACACATCCTGTCAGCAGGATCGGATCGACAGCAACTCCCAGCAAAATGAGAAAGATCGCCGATTGGACGATCACAGGCAGCGCATGGCCGACATTCAGTGTCGCCGGAATATGGCTGTCTGGCAGAAGCTTTCGGAATTTGAACCAGGCTGTGGTGGGCGCAAAATTACCAATGCCGAGCGTATCAAAAAAGCTCGTTACCGCTCCAATGGCGGCGCCTTCGGGAGAGGGAGAAAGCTGCCCCGTGGAAAGCGCCGCTTTCAGCACGAGGCCAATCAGACCAACGGCGAAAACGGCCAGCAGGCCAAGCAAAACAGTCAGAACCATCAACACACCCCTTCGTCTGCTGCGGGATGGTTGACGCTATTGCTTTGCCTGACAAGCAATCGGCGTGATTTCACGCCTGGATCAGCGCGCGCTGACCGACATCAGGTCGCTAAGTTGACGCCAGAACGTCGCCGGATCGCTCTGCGAGCCAAAGCGGAGGCCTGAACTCGATGTTGAAATACGTCGCATCTGTCTACTCCTGTCATGGTGTAGACAGATGTCTAATTTCTCAAGCTAAGTTGAGATCAAAACATTTTTTCAGGCTTTGGAAGCCGAGTCAGCAGTGGTCACCGGAATACAAGTGACACCGTCCAGCCGAAACTCCTCACCATCATTCCTGCGAACGGCGAAGCACTCACCATTGCGAAGGGTCAGGTCAAATGTGATGGGCAAGCGGGTGGCGCGGTCTTCCTGGCTGCTCAAAGGCGGCGGAAGGACCGTAACGGAAGAACTGACCGATGGATTTCCGGCGCCGAGTTCGATAGTTGCGCGGCCGACAGCATCGCTCAAATGATCCTTGAGCCGTTCCCGTGACTCCAGGTCACCACCGAGCAAAAGTGCCGGGCCCGAATAGGCGGAATGGCGTGCGTCTTCAGAAGCGGAGTCCGTATTACTGCCGGAGGCGCAGGCCGCCAGAACAAGTCCGGCGGCTGTCAGACTGAGAAGATGTTTCATGATGCGCAGTCTAAGCCTCAATATGGCATTCTTAGGTCACGACTCGTGTCGAGAATATCTTCGGTACGGGTGCGGCCGGTGGTTGCGATTTTTCCGCCTGCGGATTCGCTCAGATATACAGTTTCTTTCTCTGTGTCAGTTTGCCGGGACTTTGCGCTCGCTGCGGACGCAGGCGGGCAGGCATTGTTGGCCTGATAATAGAGCGCGGTTGCAAGCATGGTTTCGTTCGGATCACCCAGTGGTTCGGTCAGGTCGTCACCGACCGTGCATCCCGGCAATTGTGCGCCGAACTGGAAGCTAGAATCCTGCGGCACGAAACCATCGGTATAGTCACCAAAGCCCTTGTCGTTCACGCCCTGGAACTGAATGGTGTAATAGGTCTCACCGCAATTGTCTGTCGGGTAGAAGCCATAGGGTTTGCCACAGGTGATATCTCCAACCAGAACCACTTCGACATCAATGCCGCGCAGCGAGTTTATGACCGATTCACTGGCGCTACACGTTGCGCCGGTCGACAGAATGAAGACCCGCTGCAGATTGAGCGTGTCCAGCGGCGTGCCGCTGGGGAGACTGAAGCCGAGCCCGGTATCATAGAACGGCACCGGATCATTCAGATTCCCTGTCACCGGATTACGGTTGCCAGCATCATCATTGAAACGCAGCTGTTCAAACGTCTTGCCGTCTGTTTGGGCATTACCTGCGATCATATAGCCGAGCTGCGAGGCGACAGCGAGCAGGCCGCCCCCNTTATAGCGCAGATCGAGCACCAGGTCNGTGACGCCTGCATCGCTCATTNCGGTCATCGCGGTGGCAATGGCTTCTTCTGAGGCAAACGGGCTGAAGGTGTTGAACAGAATGTAGCCGATCTTCTCACCACCAATATCCAGGATATTGGTGGTGTTCACCGGTGCTGGCGCGACATTGGCGGAGGTGATGTCGAACGTGTCTGTCGTCCCGTCTGTGTAGATCACTGAGAAGGTATGGGTTTCACCGGGCGTGGCCGGGAAGAGGCCAGCATTCAGCGTATCCACATCATTGCCACTGATCATATCCACGCCATCAATCGCCTGGATTTTCGCGCCGCGCCGGAATGGGGCTTCGCCGCCATTTGTGTTGGAGGCTGGTGAGTTTGGTTCGGTGAATACGACGCGCACATCACGCGGCGGCGTACTCCGGAGGACGGCGAAACGCGCGCCATAGCCAGCCGATCCTGCAGAGTTCCGGTCTTGCAGATACTGTTCTGTTGGCTGGGAGAAGTGGAAATCGTCTTTTGGTGCACCGGACGCGGTGGTCTCAGTCGTTTTCAGAGTTTCGAAATAGGCGACCGGGCCCTCATCGTCGTAATTGGCTGGATTTTCGTCGGGAACTTCGTCGTTCCAGAGATAGGTTTCGTGGGTCCAGGAGCGCAGCCAGAACAGTTCATCATAAATTGTGCCTTGCTCGTCGGTGTAGGGATCGCCCTCGATATTCACACCTGAGCGCGGGTTTTCGCACTTGTCCTTGAAGCTGCTTGCNGGCTGATAAACGCCTGCGGAATANGTGGGCGTTGGAGTGGGTGTGGGAGTCGGCGTTGGTGTCGGTGTNGGACTTGGAGCAGGCGCTGGGGTTGGCGTGCTTACGCTGCTGCTTCCGCCGCCGCCACCCCCGCACGCTGCGAGTGCCGCAGCCGAAACAAGGAGAGAAACGCTTGTGAGGAGATGACGAGAGAGACGCATAAGAACCATCCGGAGGGCACTGAAAACCAAAATGAGCTGCCAAGTTAGCTGCAACCACCCCCGTGTAAATGACATAGGTGTCATACAGCTGCACTTCGCGCTCAGGTATAAAAGCAGTTCAATTTTCGATTACAACAGGAAAAGCTATCTGAGTTCAGTTTCGTGTTGGCAGGATTTCGATCAGATAACCGTCCGGGTCCTTAGCGAACCCCACAACCGCGCCGCCGACTTCTTCAGCCGGACCCGGTTCACGCACGATCTCATAGCCGCTGTCACGGATTCTTTGCGCCAGCGCCCTGGGGTCAGACGTGCGATAAACCAGCTTGATGGGCAGGTTTTTCACATTGCGCTCAATGCCGTCGGTGTATTGCATGAGAACAAGCGCGCTGCCGCCATCCGGTGGCATCAGTACAATTTCATTCATATAGTCGAGCTCGTAGGAAACGAGCGATTTCATGCCAAGCACGCCGGAATAAAACGCCATGCTGGTGTCGAGATCGGTGACGCCAATGCCTATTGCAGAAAGGCTNAGGCTGAGANTNTCTTCAGCTTTNGGNNNGTTATCCTGGGCGANGGCCGGACTGGCNANCANGNTTGCCATGGCNAGNGCTGAAAGCGNTTTCATNNTGNTNCCTCCCTNTATTTACNTGAAGCNTCCACTACAATCTGGTTCTTCACNAGGCTTGACGTTTCAGAGGATTTCCATCTCTTGCATGCNTCATGGATCACGAAACCCGACTTTATCTGATTACCCCGCCCGTCATTGCTGATNTNGACGTTTTCGAGNCNCANTTGTTCGAAGCGCTGGATGCGGGCGATGTNGCCTGTCTGCAGATCCGGCTGAAGGATGAAACAGGCCTTTTTATCGACGCCGAGGCGACGCGTCGCGTGGCTGGTCGCTTGATTGAAAAGGTTCAGGCGCGTGATGTTGCTGTTCTCATCAATGATCGGGCCGATCTGGCCGCCGAACTTGGCGCGGACGGCGTGCATATTGGTCAGGCCGACGCACCCTATGCTGAAGCGCGGCGCTGGGTTGGGCCAGACGGGATTGTTGGTGTCACCTGCCATGATAGTCGCCACCTGGCCATGCTGGCCGGCGAGCAGGGCGCCGACTATGTGGCTTTTGGTGCCTTCTACCCAACAGGCACGAAAGAGGCGCCGACACAGGCCGACCCCGAACTTCTCACCTGGTGGCAGGAAATGATGGAGCCGCCTTGCGTGGCGATTGGCGGCATCACGACAGACAATGCTGAAACGCTTGTCCGTGCCGGTGCTGACTTCCTCGCCGTGTCNGGAGGTGTCTGGCACCATAAAGAGGGGCCCGCTGCCGCTGTACGCCGGTTCAATGAAATCTTCGAAGCCTGCGCTGCTGAATGACCTCNAACTGGTGGGAAACGACGCCGCTCGAAGANATGAGCGATGNGCAATGGGAATCGCTTTGCGATGGCTGCGCCAAGTGCTGNCTCGTGAAGCTGGAGGACGAAGACACCGGCGAGGTGGCCTATNCCCGCCTGCACTGCAAGCTGCTGGACGCCAAAACCTGTCTCTGTTCCGATTATGAAAACCGTAAGGCCAAGGTGCCGGACTGCGTGAAGTTGACGCCAGAAAAACTGGGCCAGCTGAAATGGATGCCAAAGACCTGCGCCTACCGGCTAATCTNTGAGGGCAAGCCGCTCTATGACTGGCACCCGCTGGTTTCAGGCGAGCTGGACTCCGTTCACCGCGCCGGTGTCTCCGTCAAGGGCCGGACCTATTCAGAAGACACCGTGTTTGAAGATGATCAGTTCGACTGGATCATCGACTGGGAGGGCAATGAGCCTTAACCCCCCAGTGCGCGATAAACATCTACACGCCGACGGAGCGCTTCATACCGCGCCTGCAGCTCAGCGTCTTCTGCGGCGAGTTGCTGGCGCTGCGCATCAATCAGGCTGATCAGGCTTTCAGCGCCTTCCCGATAACGGATCTCGATCAGCTCCAGTGCCCGACCGGATGAGCCCAGGGCTTTCTTCCGGATCGCAGCCTGTTCCACGCCGAAATTATAGGTTTGAAGCGCTGCATCGGTCTCCGTGAGGGCTGTCAGAACAGTGCTCTTGAAGGCGGCGTGTGCCGCTTCTGTTTCGGCCTCGGCCTGAGCAATGTTGGCGCGCGTCAGCGGCAGGTTGAAAATCCCCCAGCTCAGCCGCGGTCCAAAGCTATAGCCCAGCGCATCATCAGAAAAAAGNTCGCCCGGTTCGAGCGCGGTCAGGCTGGCCGACCCGGTAAGAGAGAGCGTTGGGTAGAGGTCTGCAGTGGCAACCTGTACGGCATAGGTAGAGGCGGCAAGCTGGCGTTCNGCTGCGCGGATATCCGGCCGTCGGCGAAGCATNTCTTCCGGTGTGCCAATGCGCAGCGGCTCAAANCTCGACAGGTCTGCGAACGCATCTGGTTCGTAGANCTGAAATTCTGGATAAGCCTCAAGAAAATCTGGCACGGTGTGGCCGGTGAGAAGTGCGAGGCCGGACAGGGCTTCAGCGCGCGCTGACTTCAGCGCAACAACGCTCGCCTCTGTTGTGTCGATCAGATTGGACTGCCGCTCGACATCGATATCGGACACTTCGCCAGCATCGCGAAGCTGTTGAGTCAGTTTCAGAACGTCGCGCTGGCGCTTAAGATTGGCCTCCGCAACGGCCATGCGTGCATCGAGTTCGCGAAGTGTCAGATATGTGGTTGCCGTCTGCGCAATGAGCGCCCGGGCTGTATCGGCGGCAATGGCNGCTCTGCTGCCCAGTGCCGCTTCGGCCTGCGAAATGCCTCCGGAAACACGACCGAACAGATCGGCCTCCCAGCTGGCATTCGCGCCGGTGGAATATGTTGTCTGAGCCTCGAACTCGAAGGGGAGGTCNGCACCAAAGCTGGCCGAAGATTGCTGCTGGCGCGTAATAGCACCTGTCAGCTCGCCGAGCGGAAACAGTGCNGCGCGGGATCGGCGGACCGCGGCGCTGGCAACAGCAATGCTCGCCTCGGCCTGCGCAAGATCGAAATTGCGCGTGCGCGTGTCCANNATCATTTCATTGAGNAGCGGATCCTCNAANTCGAGCCACCANTTGCTGTCCTNGAGNGCACCTGGCTCCANNACNGCTGTNTCNGCNGCGATCCACTGATCCTGCCAGGTTTCAACCTNGGGTGCCTCATATTCNGGCCCGACAGTCATACAACCGGTCAGAACAAGCGCACTCACGCTGATTATAGAACGCTGAATAAAATAATTTCTGTTCATTGCAAATTCCAACTGGTATGTCGCCGGTTATGACCCATGTTGTGCGATGTGGGGCCGAAACAAGCGCTTTTCGGTGCAATACTGAAGTGAAATCTATATGACTGATGATCACATGACCCGTTCTTCTGACGAAGGCAAGGAGAAACGACCGAGCTGGATTTGGCTGGGGGTCGGCCTCGGTGCGGCTGCACTGGGCATTACCGTGATGATGATCGCGGGCTCAAAAGGCGAGGCGTCCGAGCAGGTTTCTGAGCCGGCTGACACCATGCAGCTTGTTGAAACAGTACCGGTCGAATCCGCGCCACGTACCTATCGCGTACACGCCCCGGGCCGCCTTGAACCGCGAGACGAGCTTCAGCTTGTCGGTGAGGTTGCTGGCAAGGTTGAGACGGTCAGCCCCGAGTTGAAGCCGGGCGGTCGTATCAGCAAAGGGGCCGTGATCCTGCGGATTGATGATGGTGATTACGCAGCTGATCTCGCCCGTGCAAAAGCCCAGCTTTCCACGGCCATTGCCCGCCAGGAACAGGCAACCGCTGAGCGGGATCGTCAGGACCGGCTGGCAGAAATCGGCGCGGCGCCTGAAAAGGCCGCAGAAGCCGCCCGCGCCAGCTTCGAAGATGCAGACGCCGCTGTTGAGCAGGCTCGCGCGCANGTTCGTATTGCCGAACGTGCTGTCNCAAAAACTGTGATCCGNGCGCCNTTCGATGCGCTNGTAACNANNGANGANGTTGCGCCAGGTACGTATGTTTCGCCTGGNCAGCCGCTCGCTACTCTGATCAGTGCCAATTCGGGTGAAATCCATGCCGGATTGCCAGCAGGAGATGTCGCCGCCGTACGNGCAGCGATTGAGGTGGAAGACAATCGCGAATTACCGGTCACGGCAGTCCCGAACAATAGTTCNATAAGTTCGGTNAGTCTTGAGGGCTACCTCGCCGAATTCTCGCCGCTGATCGATCAGGCATCTCGCACAGCTACGGTGATCGCGGTGTTTCCCGATGCTTTTACGGAGGAGCATTCTGGCCAGGTGTTTGCTGGCGATTTCATGGATGTTTTGATTGAGGGCTATTCAAAAGAGCCGGTCTGGAGCGTGCCGTCTGGCTCTGTCCGGCAAGATTCTTTCGTNTGGGTCGTCGAGGAAGACGGCAGCCTGCACAAGGTTCGCGTCACCACCATTGATCGCGTGGATGATACAACACTGTTCCACTCCGCAGAAATTGACGGTGATGAGCGCGTCATGACGACAGTGCTTTCTGAAGAAGTTGAAGGCATGAAGGTGAAAACCAGCGGAGCTGAACTGTGATCCGACTGATCGAAGGCCTGCTGGCAAATCGGGTCGCTGCCAATCTTCTGATGGTGTTTTTGCTGGTGGCGGGGTTCTTCTCGCTTACGGCTCTGAATGTGCGGATTTTCCCGCAGATCGAGACGCGCCAGATATCCATCACGGTGCCTTATCCGGGTGCCACGCCGGAGGATGTTGAAACCTCTATCGTGCTGCCCATTGAAGAAAGCCTGGAAGGCCTTGAAGGCGTCAAGAAAATTAATGGCCTCGCCAGTTCAAACGTTGCGGTCGTCTTCGTCGACGTTGTTGAAGGCGAAGACATGTCCGACATGCTGGACGAGGTGAAGAACGAGATCAGCAGGATCACGGTCTTTCCGCAGGATGCCGAAGCCCCCCAGATCAGCGAAATCGAACCCGATGAGATTGTCGCGCAGATCCTCCTTTATGGAGATGTCAGCCGGTCGCTTCTGAAACAGACGGCAGACCGCGTGCGACGCGATCTGGCCAACAAGGACGCACTCTCGCAGGTCGAGATCAGTGGTGTGCCGGATTATCTCATTGAGATTGAAGTCTCGGAGACCGAGCTTCGCGCTCGTGGCCTGTCGCTNACNGGNATNGCGCAAGCCATTGGCGCGCAGAGTCTCGATCTGTCNGGCGGTGAAATTGAAGACAATCGTCAGCTTCTTCGTGTGCGCTCAATTGGTGAACGCCGCACGGGTGAAGAGTTCGCAGATATCGTGGTTGGTGCTGGTGAGAACGGCACGCCCATCTATCTGAAAGACGTGGCCGAAATCTCAGATGGTCTGTCAGACGATCCGATTGATGCGATCTATGAAGGCCAGCCTGCGGCCATGGTTACCGTGTTCCGCGTTGGCGACGAGAAGACCATCGATAACTCGAAGGTCGTCCGTGAATATCTGGACACCGAGATCGAAAATATTTTGCCGACTGGCGTCAGCCATGAATTCTGGCGTGATGAGGCGGTGAACCTTCAGGAGCGGATCGACCTTCTGGTTCGCAACGCCATTCTCGGCCTTGTGCTCGTGACTGTGCTGCTACTGCTCTTCCTCGATTTGCGCATTGCCTTCTGGGTCGCGCTTGGCGTTGGGGTCAGCTTTGCCGGGGCCTTTTTCCCGATGCTGCTCTTCGGCATCACCCTGAACCAGTTGTCNCTGTTCGGCTTTATTCTCGCCATCGGTATCATTGTTGATGACGCCATCGTTGTGGGTGAGAATATTCACGCCAATTTCCGCAAAGGTGAGCGTGGGATCGAAGCTGCCAGGCTGGGTGTAACCCGGGTTGCGCGACCGGTGGTGTTCTCGGTGTCGACCACGATTGTGGCCTTTATTCCTATTCTACTTGTGCCGGGCCTGTTCGGCCAGTTTCTGGGGCANGTCTCNGCGGTGGTGATCATTCTTCTGGTGCTCTCTTTGATTGAGAGCTTCTTCATCCTNCCGCGTCACCTGTCTCACCTGTCTGACGCGCCGCCAAAATGGTATTCCCCGCGTCGGCTGGCCGATCCGGTACGCGACAAGGTAGCAGGCGGGCTTCGCAAATTCAGCGATGGCCCCCTGCGAAAGGCGATGAACTTCGTTGTCATACACCCGATCATGGTAGTTCTTTTTGGCGTCGGGATTTTCTTTGCCACCCAGGCGCTCACGGCGAGTGGCTATGTAAAGTTTATCTTCTTCCCTGCCGTTGAAGGTGATTATGTGACCGCTGAACTCGAACTTGCCGAAGGCGCGTCTGAGGTCCAGACCCGGCGTTTTGCGCAACAGATCGTTGATGCAGTTGATGGAGCTGCAGAAGAAATCAGCGACGATCCCGAAGCGATTCATTCNATCTACTGGCAGCTTGGTGTTGCGCCCGGNGGAAATGAAGCCTCGGTTGGCGGAGATCCGACCGGCGGCGCGGCCAGCAACCGGGCCTTTATCCTGGCCCGCATGAAGGGCGCTTCAGANCGCGACTACACGGCGGCTCAGCTTGAAAGCGCATGGCGGGATGCCGTNGGTGAAATCCCCGGCGCGAAAAAGGTGACCTTCTCTTCTGACCTCGTTTCGCCCGGTGCACCGATCCAGATCCAGATGTCAGCGGCAAATGACGCCACCGCGCGCGAGGCTGTGGTCGAATTACGCGAAGCACTCGAAAGCCAGCCCGGGGTTTACGATGTTCGTGATGACCGGTTCCGGACGACAGAGGAAGTTCAGGTTCGACTGAAGCCGCTGGCTCGGAANTACGGGCTGACCCAGGCAGACCTTGCGCGTGAAGTNCGTGCNGCCTTCTTTGGTGCNGAGGCNACGCGNATNCAGCGTGACCGTGAGGAAATCCCTGTTCGTGTTCTCTTGCCAAAGGAAGAGCGGTCATCGCTCGAAACCCTCAAACGCCTGCGCGTAAAGGTCGGTGACGGCTATGTGCCCATGCACAATCTGGCTGAGCTGACGATTGCGCCCGCTCCTGCGACGATTACGCGGGTGAATGGACGACCGGTCTATACAGTATCGGCTTACGTTGATGACAGCATCAACACAGCAGATGCGGTGACGGCAGAAATGTTTGGCCCGGTGCAGGAGCGTCTCTCCAACCAGTATGACGGGTTCACCATGCTTGTCGCGGGGGATCAGGAAGATCAGGCCGAAGCCATGCCGGTTCTGGCGCGGAACTTCATGCTGGCCCTGATCGTGATTTACAGCCTGCTGGCTCTGAACTTCAAATCCTACAGCCAGCCGATTGTCATCATGCTGGCCATTCCGTTTGGCTTTGTGGGTGCGTTGATTGGCCATGGTCTTATGGGCGCAAACCTCACGCTTCTGTCTTTCTTCGGGATCATCGGCCTTTCAGGCGTGATCATCAACACATCGNTGATGGTGACCGACTTCCTGAATGAAAGGTTGGAGCGAGGAGAGAGCATCGAAGACGCTGTGTCTGAGGCTATGCTGGACCGCTTCCGAGCCATCCTTTTGACGACACTGACAACCTTCCTGGGCGTGACGCCGATCATTCTGGAGCGNAGCCTTCAGGCACAGTTCCTGATCCCGACGGCGATCTCGCTCGGTTTCGGCATCATCATCGGCACCTTNCTTCTGATGTTCATTTTGCCAGCTNTGCTGGTGCTTCATCTGAAGATTTTCGGCACCGGNCATGCCCGCGAGGGTGATGATGAATTCGACAAGTCTGACGCTGAGACGGCGCCTGCTGAATAGGAAAAGGCTCTGTGCCAAATGAAAAAGCCGCCGGATTTCCGGCGGCTTTTCTGTTTTTGCTGAGGCTGAGCTTAGAATGTTTTCGAGGCCCGAATGCCATAGAACTGAGGCGCGCCAGAGATGAAGGTTGGAATACCGAACCCGTCGCCGGTATTTCCCGCATCGATCAGATATTCCTCGTCCAGCGCGTTTGAGATGTANGCTTCNATGCCNAAGCCNTTNNTGAANTCNAGCTGNGCNTTGAGGTTCAACANNCCNTAGGCGTCCTGGCTGATCAGGTCGCGTTCNGTNTTGTCGAAATAGACTTTGTCCTGCCAGGTATAGCTTGGGACCAGTTTCAGCTCGCCAAAGCCGAGGTCGAACAGGAAGCGCGCTGAAACAGACGCGGTATGGTCTGGCGACAGGCGCAGACGATTGCCTGGATTGAGCGCTGATGGGTCATCATCGAACCTGGCTTTGTTATAGCCGTAATTGGCCGTCAGAGCGACCATGTCGCTGACAGACCATATCGCCTGAAGCTCGCCACCCTCGGCTGTCGCGTCGCCTGCATTACGTGGCTCGATCAGACCAGCGTCGGTGACCACCGTGGTCTGGAAGTTTGAGTAGTCATAATAGAAGACTGAGCCGTCGAGAGACAGATCACCATTCAGGAAGAAGCCTTTGAAGCCGGCTTCCCAGGCGTCCACGATCTCGGCATCCAGAACGGCAAACCCAGCGCTTGGCGACGAAGCCGAAGCTGTGATGACTTCTGGGCGGCGACCGCGGCCGAAGTTNGCNAACAGGTTGACNTTGTCGGTTGCGGCAAAACTTGCTGCGGCCCGGTAGGTCACATCGTCAAAGGTTTCTGAGCGCTCGATCAGAGGCGTTGGCGACACAAAGATACCGCCAAAGGTNAGATTGCTCGGTCCGTTGAGAAGCTCAACTTCAAGGCCAGATGTTTTGTCTTCCGTTGTGTAGCGNACACCNGCGCTCAGCTCGAGACGATCAGTGACCTGAAAAGANACGTCGCCGAAGATATCAATGGCNTGNGTGTCACCAAAGTTGGTGAATTGCTCGTTATGGATCGGCTTGAGCGGGACNACCAATGTGCCGCCTGACTGCTGGAATGCCGTGAGGTTGATTGCTGGAAGCTGATCAACCGATGGCGCATTCGGAGGCGTCAGAAGACCGCCAAGCAGGGCCTGAACAGAGCGTTCATCATAAGTCAGCGGCACATACTGCATGCCTTCTTCATCAAAATAGCTGATGCCGGCAAAACCTGTGACGCGATCGCCATTGTCGAAGTTGAGGCGGAATTCCTGGCTGAACTGTTCNCCCTGATAATCCTCGGCGAAGATCAGGAGCTCAAGACCGAAGCCATCCGGGTCGAAGACCTCAACACTGTCAATGTCCCGCCAGCCCGTGATGGAGCTCAGGGTCATCATGTCGTTGATTTCGTACTCACCAAGGGCGGTAATTGAGGTCACCGTCCGGTCAAGGCCGAGCTTCTCGCCGCCAAGGAAATTGCCAAAGCTGTTTAGATTGGCCGGGTCCCAGGCATCTGTGGAGGCGCCCGGAGCAGGGGCGAAGGCGCCCGATTTAAAGCTCGTGCCGGTCGGCGTGTCTTGCTGCCAGTTGGCAATCAGGTCGAGGCGCAGATTTGATGCAGGCTCAATCCTGAGCGAGGCGCGGACGGCGGCCATGTCCTGGCTGTTGAANTCGTCCTCATTCGGATTGAGACTTTCCACGTATCCGTCGCGCTGGCGAATACGCGCGGCCAGACGACCAGCAACAACATCGCCCGCGATCGGCCCGGTGATAAAGCCTTCCGCAAAGCGTTCATTGAAGTTACCAAAGCCTGCTGTCACCTTGCCGGCAACATCGAACTGAGGCTTGGCCTGAATGACGTTTACCCCGCCAATCAGCGCGCCGCGACCGAACAGAGTTGGCTGAGGGCCTTTGGCGACTTCAACACGCTCAACATCGAAGAGTTCGACGACTGACCCGCGTGAACGGGAGATAGAGACGCCGTCCTGAAAGATTGCGATGCGCGGCTCGATATTGGCCTCGCCTGAGTCAGAGGTGATGCCGCGAATAACGAAACCCGGATTGTTCGGGCTCTGCTCCTGAACCTCAAAACCCGGAATGAAGCGGGCGATCTGATCAAATTCATCAAGACCCAGATCATTGAGGGCTGCTTCATCAAGCACAGAAACGGCAACAGGGACGTCCTGCAGGGATTGCTCACGCTTCTGGACGGTCACAGTTATGGTGTTCTGAACGAGCGGTGTGTCGCTGTCCTGTGCAATAGCGGGCAGTGAGACGGCCGTCAGGCTTAAGGCCGATACACTGGAAATGAGGAAATGCTTCATGGATGGCTCCCGATAATGATGGAAGCCCGCTACGCCGGTTTCGCTACACTTCTGAGACGCTTTAATTTCAGCTTCGTGACATTCTCGCTCCTTCGGTAATTTCTGAAATTCGTGGTGTTTCTGAGCCACATTCTTGAACCAGAGAGAAAGTTCGTTTAGAAAGTTATCATGATAACAAATGGAGCGTTTTATGCTATATCTCGTTGCCCGCCTTACGCCCAGGCCTGAGGTGTTCGAAGAAACGAAGACATCTGTGGCCAGCATTATCGCGCCAACACGGAAAGAGCCCGGTTGCCAGCGGTTCGAGCTACACTCCGATGATGAGCATCTTTATCTTGTTGAGGCCTGGGATGATGAAGCTGCGCTCGATTTCCACTATGCGCAGCCTTACACAAGCGCGGTGATGTCAGCCAATGAGGATCGCCTTGTCTCGTCACCGCGTATTGAGAAAATGCACCTGGTGGCCTGATTGTGTTCTTCTTGAAATCACTCCCGACCGAGGCGATGATCAGTCGGCATCGCAATGATTTAGGAGAAACTTCAGAATCTGAAATTCTGGAAGTTCTGACGGAATTGCGACGGGCCAGCCAGACCATACGGTCAGTAGACGCTTATTTCTCTGATCATGGTCTTTCTCTTCTCAAATTTCTGATTCTGATCGTGATTGATCGGGAGTCGGGCCGTGACTGGCTGCAATATTCAGAAATTGCGGATCGTATCGACGTCTCGAAACCTGTTCTGACACGAACGATCTCGTCTCTGGTAGACAGCCAGCGACTGGAAGCATTCGGGGATCCGAGCGACAAACGCGTCCGGAGATACAAATTGACTCAGTCCGGTCAGGCAGAACTTGATGGCCTGATGGCAGGTTATTTTGAGGTGCTGCTGCGCGCACACCGGGATACATAATGCGGTTAGCGTTTCATCTCTTCCTCGTCTGGCTGGTGGTTTATGTGATTGTGACGGGCGCTCTACTGGCGGTTCGGTCGTCCG
>PABS01000035.1 GCA_002699325.1 Ponticaulis sp.
GGCTGGAGCAGGTCCCAAGGGTTCGGCTGTTCGCCGATTAAAGTGGTACGTGAGCTGGGTTCAGAACGTCGTGAGACAGTTTGGTCCCTATCTGCCGTGGGAGTTGGAAGCTTGAGAGGATCTGTCCCTAGTACGAGAGGACCGGGATGGACACACCTCTGGTGGACCTGTTGTGGCGCCAGCCGCAGTGCAGGGTAGCTATGTGTGGACGGGATAACCGCTGAAAGCATCTAAGCGGGAAACCCACCTCAATACTAGGCTTCCCAGAGAGCCGTCGTAGACTACGACGTCGATAGGCCAGGTGTGGAAGCGCAGCGATGCGTGGAGCTAACTGGTACTAATTGCTCAATAGGCTTGATTGCAAGCCCGTGCGTGTTGGTGAGTGCACCGACATGTGTGTCTCCCAGACAATAATATTTCAAATTCAGCATTCTTTTCTGCCGACCTGGTGGCTATGGCGGGGGTTCCCCACCCGATCCCATCCCGAACTCGGCCGTTAAGTCCCCCTGCGCCAATGGTACTGCGTCTTAAGACGTGGGAGAGTAGGTCGCTGCCGGGTCCGCAGAGCAGAATGTTGAGTTTGACAGCAGGAACCCTTCTATATGAACACCAATCACCCTTCGGGTGTTACATCCGCAACGGGCAGTCGTCCTTGCGGATTTTTTTGTCCCTATTATATAGGTGACATAGCCGAACTATCTGACGATATGAGGCTTTTTCTGTGACGCGGGATGGAGCAGCCCGGTAGCTCGTCAGGCTCATAACCTGAAGGTCGTAGGTTCAAATCCTACTCCCGCACCCAAAAAGAACCCCCTTAGCTACGGCTTCGGGGGTTTTTTATTGTCTTATTCATCGGTTTGTCTTCAGTGGTGACATTGCGTCCGAGCGACTGCGGTGGCAGGTAGATCGCCAATTTGAACTCCGGGAATGAAAAGGGTCTGCGGGTTGAAACGCGTCTTTATCACTGGATCGGCAGGCTTTATCGGATTTCACCTTGCAAAGCTCCTATTGCAGGAGGGCTTCAGGGTTCATGGCCTGGACGGGATGACGCCATATTATGACGTCGGCCTGAAGAGGGCCCGTCATGATCAGCTTCTTGCCATGGAGAACTTTACCGCAAGCGAAGGCCTGATCGAGGATGAAGAGAAGGTCGAAAAGATCGCAACTGATTTCCAGCCTCACGTCATCGTCCATCTGGCAGCGCAGGCCGGCGTCCGGCACAGTATTGAGAAGCCGAAAGCTTATGTGCAGTCCAACGTCGTGGGAACGATGAACATTATGGAGATCGCGCGCGAATTGGAGGTGGAACACCTTCTTATGGCGTCCTCCAGCTCGGTCTATGGCGCGAACACAGAGATGCCGTTCCAGGAGACAGACAAAGCCGATACGCAGCTGTCCATGTATGCGGCGACCAAGAAGGCTAATGAAAGCATGGGCCATGCCTATGCGCATCTCTGGAATTTGCCGACGACGATGTTCCGGTTTTTCACAGTCTATGGTCCATGGGGGCGCCCCGATCTCGCCTATTTCAAGTTTGTCGATGCCATACTGAATGGTCGACCCATTGATATTTATAACAATGGCCAGATGGCGCGGGACTTCACCTATGTGACAGATCTGGTTCGCGGCATCCGACTTTTGATTAACGCCGTACCAAGCCGCGGCGAGGGGGCGCGCGTTCATGAGCATGATAGTCTGTCACCTGTGGCCCCGTTTCGGATCGTCAATATCGGCAATTCTGAGAAGGTGGCTTTGCTGGACTTCATTGAAGCGATTGAAACCAGCCTCGGTATGAAGGCGGTCCGCAATTACATGCCCATGCAGCCTGGCGATGTTCAGGCAACCTGGGCAAATGCAGACCTTCTCCACAAGCTCACGGGGTACCGCCCTGAAACAAAATTGCAGGATGGGGTGGATGCGTTTGTGTCCTGGTACCGCGATTACTATCACCACTAAGCCTGTCCCTGATCGAGACCATTGGAGGTCTTTATGAAGATTCTTGTTTTTGGCCGTACAGGTCAGGTTGGGCGTGAGCTTGGACAGTATGGCGAGGTCACTGCGCTGTCGCGTGAAGAGGCGGACTTGGCCCAACCTGAGACTTTAGCTGATATCATCAGAGATAAGGCGCCCAATCTGATCGTGATCGCCGCCGCCTACACAGCCGTCGATGCGGCAGAGCGAGAGGCTGAGCTAGCGGATACGATCAACCATCGGGCGCCAGCAGCGATTGCTGATGCGGCAGCGACTGCAGGTATTCCTGTCATCCACTATTCGACTGATTTCGTCTTTGATGGATCCGGGGAGGCGCCATTCACAGAGGGCGACACGCCTGCACCACTTAGCGTGTATGGACAAACAAAGCTGGATGGCGAACGTGCTGTTCTGTCCGCCAGCGAGCGGAATATTGTCTTACGCGTTGCCTGGGTCTTTTCTGCGCATGGTACGAATTTCGTCAAAACCATGCTCAAGCTCTCAGACACGCGTGACGAACTACGCGTCGTCAGTGATCAGATTGGCGGGCCGACAGCCGCTTCTGATATTGCCAGAGTGACGATGACACTGGCGCGTCGCCTCCAAGACGATAGAGACGAAAAAGGCGGGCTGTTCCATTATACAGGTGGACCGGATGTCAGCCGATCAGACTTTGCCCGCAAGATATTCAGCCTGGCCGGAAAGCGCGTGACGGTTCATGATATTCCATCGAGCGAGTTTCCGGCGCCTGCGGCCAGACCCCTGAACTCTCGACTGGATGGATCTTTGCTGGAACAGCGTTTTGGCATTTCGCGGCCAGACTGGCGGAAAAGCCTCGAAGAGGTGATTAATTCAGTCGCTGACTGAGCTGGTATCGTGAAGCAGGCTGATTTCCCGGCCTGTGACGCGCGCTGAGACGTCGAATACGACCTTGATGATTGTCGGCGACAAGGTCTCATCCACAGAGCCATCTTTCAGCACCCGACCCGACTTCATCCAGATCAGGCGATCTGCAAAGTTCGCCGCCAGTGACATATCGTGCAGGACCACAAGCGCACATCCGCCGTTTCGCGTGAAGTCACGTATGATGGACATGACACGCAACTGATGTTTCGGGTCCAGTGCCGCCAGCGGTTCATCCGCAAGCAGAACCGGGGTTTCGCCAGCCAGAACGCGAGCGACATGGACCCGAGAGAGCTCACCACCTGACAAAGTATCTGTGCGGCGATCAACAAAACGTCCGAGGTCGCAGGCCTGAATCGCGCGGTCGATGGCAATTTCGTCATCACTGGTCAACCGGTTCGTATTCGCGCCATAGGCAAATCGGCCCAGTGCGATGACGTCTCTGACCCGGATCGGCCAGGCGAGGGGACGGGTCTGAGGCAGATAGCCAATCTTTCTGGCTCTGTGCGTCGATGAGAGATTGCAGAGCGGCTCGCCTTCGATGTCTATCAACCCGCTGGAGAGCGGCTGTATGCCTGCGAGTGCGCGCAAAACCGATGATTTCCCAGCGCCATTTGGGCCGATCAGACAGCTCAATGTGCCAGGTTTCAGGCNAAAGCTGATTTCGCTGAAGAGTCTGGTCTTGCCAGAATGAGCTGAGGCGTCCCGGATTTGAAGTAGCTGGCTCATGGTGTGGCTCCAGCTCGTCGCTGTGCGGCGATCCAGATGAAAGCAGGCGCGCCGATAATTGCCGCCACAACGCCAAGTTTGAGCTCGGAATAAGTTGGTGTCAGACGGATTGCAATGTCAGCGATGAGAATCAGAACGCCGCCCGATAGTGCAGAAGGCAGAAGCGTGCGGGCCGGATCGTGGCCCACCAGGGGACGGATAGCGTGAGGCGCAATAATACCAACAAAGCCGATTGCNCCGGCAAGAGCGACACTGCCGCCTGTAGCAAGGCCCGCCCCGAGNATGATCAGGACACGTTGCGACACCAGATTCACGCCAAGCCCTGCAGCAGCTTCTTCGCCAAGGGTGAGAGCCGACAAGCCGCGTCGGCAGGTCAGCATAATGACCGNNCCGATCAGAATGAAGGGTANGGCGTAGGCAAGGTCGAGGAGACTGCGATTTGCGACAGAGCCAAGCGTCCAGTTTATGAGATCGGCAAGCGTAAANGGATTTGGCGCGAAGTTCATGAGGAGTGACATGAGCGCGCCAGAAAAGCTTGTCAGGCCAACGCCGATGAGAATGAGTGTNACCACTGAGCCAACGCGCAGGGCTGCAAGCGCGAGAAAGGCTGTGGCGATCAGTGCGCCGGCAATCGCAGAAAGCGGCAGAAAGAGACTGCTCGCAGTTCCGAGGCCGAAATAGAGGGTCAGCGTAGCGCAGAGAACTGAGACGGAGGAGACGCCAAGAATACCCGGTTCTGCCAGCGGGTTGCGAAGCAGGCCCTGGAGCGCAGCTCCGGACATGCCCAGTGCCGCNCCGACTACGAAAGCTGAGAGNGCACGGGGCAGACGGACCTGCCAGACGATCAGGCGGTCCTCGACAGATCCGGTGCCNAAAATGCCGCCGAGCACATCGCCGAAGTGCATAGCNGTTGAACCNAGAAAGCAGGCCGCAACAACAGCCAAAAGCGCANCAATCGCAAGGCTGATATTGAGAGGCAGATCAGTTTTNATTTCTATCTCCATGAGCATCAGCCAAAGCTTCAATCGCTTCGATCAGATACCAGCCGCCGCAGGCTGTCCACGCTCCGTTGAGCGGAATAACATCGGCATTATCTAATTGTTTCAGTGCAACAGGGTGCCGACTAGCACTCCAGTTGCCCGGTGTCTTGTGAATGCTTTCATAAAATGCAGCCGCGACAACATCAGGGGTCTCGGTAAGAAACCGCTCAAGCGGCAGATCCCGCCAGCCNGGCGTGGTTTCATAATTCTCAAANCCAGCAGCAGAGAACATATCTCCGATTACCGAACCTGGCCCTGAGGTCACGCCACCGGGTGTCATATAGAGAGCTGTCTTGTCATTGTTATGGGGCTTNAGGCCAGCGAGGCGCGCGTCAAANTCGGCGATCAGCTCTTTACCGCGTTCTTCNGCGCTCATTGCCGTTGCCACGTCGAGTGTAACNTGGCGAATGCCTTTCAGATCATTTCCCCATCCGATCTGAACGACTTCAATCCCTGCGCGACGGAAGAGTTCGCTCGCCCTCGGACCTNCACCGAATGACCGCACGATCAGGTCTGGTTTCAGGGCCAGAANNTCTTCNGNCCGAGGCAAGACCTGNGGAATTCCNTNAGCCTNATCNNTCATNAAAGAGAAGTCATCNGTCGCTTCNGTCGANANAGCGAGAATGTTCTCNCGATCNGCNAANGCNAGNANNTANTGATCGGCGCAATAGTCGAGACTGANNATGCGCTGTGGAGCNGCGCTCTCCTCTGNGANCGATNGATTCTGGCTGTCAGGAGCTGAGCATCCTGTCAGTGCGATCAGAAACAGAAGAGAGGCCGCTNTNCGCATANTTATCTCANNTTNATGCCGACAAANGCNGNTGCGCCNGGCGCNTGATAGCCAAAGACGTCTGTCACTTCCTGATCGAANAGATTCTCACCCCGCAGTGTGAAGGAGGCGCGATCCGTGATCGNATATTCGAATGTGCCGGATGCCAGCACATAGGAGTCGAGCGTGACAGTCTGATATGTTCCGAAGTCTGTATCTTTCTGTTCGCCAACATAATCCAGTGCAATCCCAGCCCTGAGACCATTCACCTCAGGATGGGTCCAATCGATAGCGAGGCTGGCGGTGAACTCAGGCACCCGAATTTCGTCGACACCTGTTTCGTTCTCTGAGCTAATTTGACTTGCAGAGGCGGAGAGGTGGAAACTTTCGGTGAGAGCCAATCGGCCACCTGCTTCAATACCGAAGCGGGAGCTTTCGCCGACACGGTTCTTCGGTGTCGATGCGAAACTCGGCGTGTAGGCTGTGTAGATCTCGTTCTCAAGATCGGCCTCGAAATAGGTGAGTGAGAACTCGGCCCGCCCGAAGCGCTGATCAATGCCAANTTCCCAGCTGGTCGAGCTTTCGGGCACAAGATCTGGATTGCCGACAAAGCTTCCCGGGTAGAAGCCGAACAGCTCCGTAAAGGTCGGGTTCTTTATGCCTTTACCGCCGCTTGCGCGAAGCTGGGTTGTATCCGACAACGCATAGGCTGCGCCCGCTCTCCATGTGGTGGCATCATCGAACCGGCCATCATTCTCATCGCGACGAACTGAAGCATCAAGCGCCAGCTTGTTGAAAACACCCCGAAATTCAACGGCGTATCCGAGGGTGTCAAAACGCTGGTTCTGATTGGGGTCGCCAAAAGAGCTGGCTTCGCCACGGCGCTCATAGTCCTCGCGTTCCCAGTCGACCAGTCCTGCGATATTGATGGATCCAGCACTGACCGGAAGCTCGATTGAAGGGCTGTAGGAGAGTTTNGTGCGCTCGCCGGTTGTCTGATCCGTTGCCAGACCGTCAGCGAAATTCTCGCGTTCAACCTCATTATAGCTGGCTTTGATCTGATGGTTCAGGCCTAATGCATCCAGATCATATGCGCCGCCGATAAGCCACTGATTGCTCTCGCTCTCGCGATCTGCATTGTCGAGCAAGCCGTCAAAGTCGAGATCAGGATCTGTCTGGCTGGTGGTCGAGCGGTAAGTCAGAACGCCACTCAGCGTCCCCGCGGTGCCAAAATCCTGTTTCGTTGTCGTTAGCGCTGACCAGCTGTCCGAGCCGTCTTTCTCACCATCNCGGCCNGAGCTATCGACGCCAGCGGTATCNAAGCCGGAGAGCGCAAGNGTGANAGGNCCGTTTGCAATTTCGCTTCCAAGTTCGACGGAACCGCGCAGCGTACCGTGTGTGCCGAATTCNGCTTCAGCGACGAGACCTTCGCGGTCAGCTGTGACGAGGTTGATCACACCGCCAATGGCGTCTGAGCCGTACAGCGCTGAATGCTCTCCGCGCGCGATTTCGACTTCAGACAGGCTGAGCCCGCTGAACAGGCCGAAATCTGTTTCGCCGGTAACGGGGTCAGAAATTTCTACACCGTTCAGAAGCGCNAGCGTGTGGTTGGCTTCGGCGCCNCGGATACGGNTCTGNGTCAGGCTGCCCTGTGAGCCTGAACGGGACACAGCAAGGCCTGGAACCGCGCGAAGTTGATCGGCAATGTAAGCGCTGTCACGCACGGCGAGGTCACTGGCGCTCAGAAGGGTGACGGAAGAGGAGATTTCACCGAGTGGAACGCTGCGAAGCCCGACGACTTCAACGGTTTCAAGCACATTTTCCTCAGGGGCAGGCTGATCGGCAGCCGTCTGCGCATGGGATGGAAGGGCGAGAATGAGCGGCAAAGCGCAGGTATAGCGTATCAAACGCATGTAAATATTCCTTGAGCCCCGTCTGCACCGGCGACGGACTCCAACGACAAATACGCAAGCCAGAACGCATCACCGGTGCGATGCGGCCAGCAGATTCAGTCGTTGCAAAGGATGTGAGTCATATTCACGCTTCCTCGCTGCCATTGGCTGGTCCCGGCCGACAGACGAACGACGCGATGGCAGGTTTCCTGACTTGTCGATCCCGGCTGCGCTTCACCTTCCCGGACGAATCCAGTGGCAATTCGAAGAACAGCTCCCGACATACAGTTGCGGGCACAGTGCAGGGCTCTCACCTGCTTCCCTCTTAGCCGGCGAACCGGCACCATCAGCGGCGTGTATGACGAGAGCCTGACCGGTTTGTCAATCTTGAACGAAAAAACCTCCCTGCGAAGAGGGAGGCAAGGTCAGTTCGAGCTGAGCGTTGCGCTCAGGGGAAAGCGTCCCAGCGCACGTCAGTAAACATGCGGGAACGCTATCATTAAAAGTGAAACGCCGCTCACATGCCATCCACATTCACGTGATGGCCTTCACAGCTCCGTCAGGAAATAAAGGAGTCAGGGCAGTTGGAATATGCTGTGCGTCGCTGGCCCGGGGGGGTGGTGAGGACACGTTCAATGGCGGCTTCAAGCTCCCGGCGAATGAGCGAGGCAGACACTGTGCCCTTGAAACAGACGATCGGCTCCTTGGTGTCAGCAGCGATCACAGTGGCATAGCCTGTGTACGGATAGCCGTTATAGCCCTTGTGAATCACCATCATGCCGGATGATCTCATGTCATTATAAAATCCTGCCCAGAAGCGATCTTTCTGCTCCCGGGTGCCGGTTTTAGTGACGGTAAGGTCAATCCGAACGACTTCAACATCCCGTCGATCAAACGTCTCGATCGCACTTTCGAGGCGGGGGTCAAAAATCCTGCAGACAGGGCACCAGTCTGCGGTGAAGTTTACGACCTGGATCTTCGGACCAGCTGCAGAGGCAGCTGGCGTCGCAACCACGGTCACAATCAGACACAGAAAGCCTATCACTCTCATTTCGGAATGCCCTGTCCTCTAATCATCGCCCGTATCAGTCGTGGTGATGCAAGATGCGGGCCTTAAGAAAACACCCGATTGAAAATCTCGTCTACTCTTTTGGTATGGTAGTCGAGGTCGAAGAGGTCATTGATCTGATCGGCTGACAGTTTTTCGGTAACGTCTGCATCTTTCAGCAGCAGTTCGCGGAAGGAGGTGCCTTCCCGCCATGTGATCATGGCATTGCGCTGAACCAGTCGGTAGGCATCTTCGCGGCTGGCACCGGCGCCGACCAGAGCCAGCAGGACGCGCTGCGAGTTATGAAGGCCGCCAAGCTTGTTCATATTGGCCATCATGTTTTCTGGATAAATCACCAGACCGTCCATTACGCCTTTGAGACGCGCGAGCGCGAAGTCGAGGTGGATTGTAGCGTCAGGTCCGATGCCGCGCTCCACAGAGGAGTGAGAGATATCGCGCTCGTGCCAGAGGGCCACGTTCTCGAGCGCTGGCGTGACGGCAGAACGAACAAGACGGGCCAGACCGGTGAGGTTCTCCGTCAGCACAGGATTGCGCTTGTGCGGCATAGCCGAAGAGCCCTTCTGACCGCTGGAGAAGAACTCCTCGGCCTCGAGAACTTCAGTCCGCTGAAGGTGACGAATTTCGGTGGCCAGACGCTCGATCGAGCTGGCGATCACGCCGAGTGTGCAGAAAAAAGCGGCATGTCGATCGCGCGGGATGACCTGTGTTGAGACGGGTTCCTGCGCGAGGCCGAGGTTTTTGGCGACGTATTCTTCGATGCGCGGGTCAATATTCGCATAGGTGCCGACCGCACCGGAAATGGCGCAGGTTGCGATCTCTGCGCGGGCGGTCTTCAGCCGCTCCAGATTGCGCGCGAATTCAGCATAATAGCCAGCAAGCTTGACGCCAAAAGTGGTTGGCTCGGCATGGATGCCGTGGCTGCGGCCGATAGTGATGGTGTCTTTGTGCTCGTAAGCGCGTTTCTTGATGCTCTCGAGCAGGCCTTCAAGCTCGCGCAGGAGAATGTCGCTTGCGCGGGAAAGCTGGACGGCGAGACAGGTGTCCAGAACGTCGGAGGAGGTGAGGCCTTTGTGGAGGAAGCGGGCTTCCTCACCGACATGCTCCGCCACATTTGTCGTGAAGGCGATAATGTCGTGCTTTACCTCTCGTTCGATCTCGTCGATCCGGTCGACTTCGAAGGCGCCACGTTCGCGAATGGCTTTGGCCGCTTCAACCGGAATTTCGCCCAGCTCAGCCATGGCTTCACAGGCCAGGGTCTCAATTTCGAGCCAGATGGCGTACTTGCTTTCCGGGCTCCAGATGGAGCTCATTTCGGGACGCGCGTATCTGGGGATCATGGTGCAAGCCTGCCTTCATTGAAGATGAGTTGGATTGAAGGCTGTGTATGGGCAGATATGGCCACACGGCAAGTGCAAGCCTGCGAAAATCAGCGATCTGAGGGCATAACATGGCAACTGTCTTTGAACTGATAGTTTGCCAAGCTTTGGCTTCCCGTTTAATCCCTCACAAAAGCGTTACGTTTAGGGGCAGCGATTCATGTTTTCAAAAATCCTCATTGCGAACCGTGGCGAGATTGCCGTTCGAATTATTCGGACCTGTCAGCGGTTGGGTGTGAAAACAGCAATTGTCTATTCTGAGGCTGATGCTGACAGTCTGGCGGTGGAATTGGCTGATGAAGCCGTCTTTATCGGCCCCGCGCCAGCTGCAGAATCCTATCTGGTTATGGACAAGATCGTTGATGCGGTTCGCAAGACGGGCGCAGAGGCTGTTCACCCCGGTTTTGGTTTTCTGTCGGAAAATCCGGCCTTCGCGCGTCGCCTTGAAAAAGAGGGCATTACCTTTATCGGCCCCAACCCGCACGCTATTGAAGCCATGGGCGATAAGATCACATCGAAAGAGTTCGCGGCGAAAGCTGGCGTCTCGACGGTGCCGGGTCATATGGGTCTGATTGAGGAAACCGGCGAAGCCATAAAGATTTCTGGCGAAATCGGCTATCCGGTGATGATTAAAGCGTCTGCTGGCGGCGGCGGCAAAGGTATTCGCGTGGCCTATAACGACGCCGAAGTGAAAGAAGGTTTTCCGGCGGTGCGTGCGGAAGCCAAGAATGCCTTCGGCGACGACCGTGTCTTCATCGAAAAATTCATCGAGAGCCCGCGTCACATTGAAATTCAGGTGCTGGGCGACAAGCATGGCAATGCCATCTATTTGTTCGAGCGGGAGTGCTCAATCCAGCGCCGAAATCAGAAAGTCATCGAGGAAGCACCATCGCCGCTTCTTGATGAGGCCACCCGGAAGAAAATGGGCGAGCAGGCCGTCGCGCTTGCCAAAGCGGTCGATTATGACAGCGCTGGCACGGTGGAGTTTGTTGCCTCAGGCGTCGATAAAAGCTTCTACTTCCTCGAGATGAACACCCGCCTTCAGGTGGAGCATCCTGTCACTGAGATGATCACTGGCGTTGATCTGGTCGAGCAGATGCTGCGCGTGGCATCCGGCGAGAAACTGGCCATTTCGCAGGACGATCTCTCCATCAATGGCTGGGCCGTCGAGAGCCGCGTCTATGCGGAAGACCCGTATCGAAATTTCCTGCCAAGTATTGGCCGCCTTAAGCGCTTTCAGCCGCCTCCGGAGGGTGAGATTGCAGGCGCACCGGGCACCGTGCGGATCGATTCTGGTGTTCGCGAAGGTGATGAGATCTCGATGTTCTATGACCCGATGATCGCCAAGCTGGTTACACACGGAAAAAACCGCGATGAAGCGCTTGATACGCAGCTGGCAGCGCTCGACCGTTATCTGATTGATGGCATTCAGGATAATATTCCTTTCGTTGCAACGGTTTATGGCCAGGAACGCTTCCGGTCGGGCGATATCACGACCGCCTACATCAAGGACGAATTTCCAGACGGTTTCGCAGGCGTTGAACCGACGCAAGAACAGTCTGTGATACTGGCGTGCGCCGCTGCCTTTGTGCATGGCGTCTTCATGCATCGCGCATCGCAAATCTCGGGTCGGTTGTCGCCCACCCCAGAGCCGCGTGAGGATTGGGTGGTGATCCTCGATAAGGTGCATCATGAGATCAAACTGAAATTTGCGGAAGGCCGCGCTGAGATCGAACTGGACGGCGAAACACACGTTCTGGAGACCGAGTGGAAGCCGGGTGAGCACCTTCTTGAGGGCCTGCTTGATGGCGAGCCCTTTGCCGTGAAATTTGCGGACCGTACTGAAGGCTATCTGTTCCGTCACCGGGGCGTGGCTCTGCGTGCGCTTGTCTGCACTCCGCGCTCAGCTGAGCTTCATGCCAAGCTCCCTGAAAAGGAAGAAGCGGATCTTTCCAAGCTTATCATGAGCCCAATGCCGGGCCTCGTTGTCAGCATGGATGTTGAGCTCGGCCAGGAAGTCAAATCCGGGGAAGCGGTCTGTGTTGTCGAAGCCATGAAGATGCAGAATATTATCCGTGCAGAAGCGGACGGTGTTGTCAAAGCGATCAATGTCGGGGCAGGTGACAGCGTCGCAGCAGACGAGGTGATGGTCGAGTTCGAATAACGAACAGCCCATCATCCCACGTTGTGAGGGAGAGAAACTGGCCGACCAAGCCAGCCAGACAGCCGTGTGAGGGGAAATCGGTGACTGACAGAGCTGCAGACGGAAACGTCTATGATCCAGAACACCCATGGCTGAAAGATGCCAAAGATGATCCATCGCGAGCGAACTGGTTGCACGAGTTTGGCGACCCCACAGGTACGACCCGTCAGCCAGTTTTCCTGCGCGGACAGATGATGCTGGCGCTGGTCCGCGGCGGCATATTCATCGCGACAATGTTTCTCGTTGGCTCCAACCCATGGCTGGCAGCAGGCATTGCTTTTGCTGGCCTTGGTTTGGTGCTTGTTGCCTCGCTTTGTCAGCATGTCCGGCGTCTGAACGATTCCGGGCGTCCGGCTTTTCTGGCCGCCATCATCGCTATTCCGATGCTCCTGTCTGTAGGGCTTGGAGTTATGGGCCTGACGAGTGTGCCGGAAAAGCTGGAACAGGCGCAGGCAGCTTCGGGGAAA
>PABS01000036.1 GCA_002699325.1 Ponticaulis sp.
ATCCACCATCTGAATAAGTGTGTGCAGGCTCGTTGCGCNNACCTCGCCGCCATCNCGAACGCTNGGCATTTTGCANACNGANANNGCATGNTCNCGNAGNCAGTGNCCGTCNTCNAGNAGCAAGAACATCATGAGGCGCCAGATCCTCAGGNCTGAGCTTGCCGGCCTCCGCCAGNGGGTGACCCTTCGGCGCGGCCAGCAGAAACTCATCTTCGAAAACNGTGATGGTCTCAATTCCGTTGGCCGCATAGGGAAGCGCAATCAGCGCAGCATCAATCCGCCGGGCTCGAAGATCATCCAGAAGTCGGGCTGTCTGATCCTCTCGGAGATAGAGCGTGAGATTTGGGTAAGCGCTTTTCAGATGCTTCATCACCCGCGGCAGAACAAATGGGGCGATTGTCGGAATGGCTCCCAGCCGGAAGGCGCCGTAGAGCGGTTCGCTCGCGCCCTTTGCGGCGGCAACCAGGTCTTCGGCATCGGAGAGCAAAGCTCGGGCGCGTTTGACGATTTCACTGCCTGTGGGCGTCAGCGTAGCGCCCCGCGCCTCGCGTTCGACCAGCTGCACATCCAGAATACCTTCCAGCTCCCGAATTGCAGTTGAGAGCGTGGGCTGGGTGACATGCATGCTTTCTGCGGCGCGCGAGAAAGATTTTTCGCGCGCAAGGGCATCGAGAAACTGAAGTTGGCGAAGTGAGGGAAGGTTCATAGATAAAATTTATACATCTTGTCGCGCATTTCAAAGGTGCCGAGGTGATATTTACCCCGACCTGGATGAATTATTCGAAGCCCGTCAGGGTTTCCGAAGAGCTTCGTATCATGTTTAANCTATAAACCAACTTTATGATAATTATAGAGATTATAAATTTGTGCTTCGCGAAATCCGCATCATATACAGGGCTGACGCAACACTGGATAAACATGAAAGGTCCCGCGCATGGCACTTATCAATACAGAAATGAAACCGTTCAAAGCGACAGCTTTCAAAGAGGGCAAATTCGTCGACATCTCTGAAGCTGACGTCAAAGGCAAATGGGCGATCTTCTTCTTCTATCCAGCAGATTTCACATTCGTCTGCCCGACAGAGCTTGAAGACCTTGCTGACCTCTATGACGACTTCAAAAAGCTCGNCGTTGAGATTTTCTCTGTTTCGACGGACACGCATTTCTCGCACAAAGCATGGCACGACACCTCGCCTGCGATCGGCAAAATCAACTATTACATGGTCGGCGACCAGTCCGGTANGATCACCAATAATTTCGACGTAATGCGCCCGGGCGTCGGCCTTGCAGATCGTGCAACCTTCCTCGTCGATCCAGACGGCGTGATCCAGTTCATGGAGATCACATCTGAAGGTGTTGGCCGGAACGCGACTGAGCTGCTCCGGAAAACAAAAGCTGCGCAGTATGTTCGCAAGAACCCAGGCGAAGTTTGCCCAGCGAAATGGGAAGAAGGCGAGAAAACGCTCGCACCGTCTCTTGATCTCGTTGGCAAGATCTAAGGGCTAGCCCTTACCTTGGCGCTGGCGCGCATGTCCCCTCCCCCCCCAAACTGCGCGCCAGCTGCCATTGATCAGACATCCGGTCTGTGTCGGGACCTGATCTCTGATCAATGGAATTCTTAAAGCCTTGTCGCGTGGCTCCTGTTCGGGGTCGCACACTTAACCCATGGAGTTAAAGCCATGCTTGACGCTGCAATGAAGCAACAACTTGAGACCTATCTCGAGAACCTTCGCACCCCGATAGAACTTCAGGCTTATCTGGATGATCAGCCAAAATCTGAAGAGCTGAAAGGCCTTCTGAACGATATTTCTGCCGCATCTGATAAGGTGTCGGTCAATATTATGAGTGACGCTGGCGATAAGCGCGTCCCTTCATTTGATATTGTGCGCGACGAAGACCCAGACACACGCGTNTCGTTCGCNGGACTTCCTATGGGCCATGAGTTCACATCGCTCGTCCTGGCACTGCTCCAGGTCGGCGGCCACCCGCCTCGCGTGGAAGAAGAGGTGATCGATCAGATCAAGGCATTGCAGCCGGATCAGGATCTACACTTCGAGACTTATTTCTCGCTTTCGTGCCAGAANTGCCCCGACGTGGTCCAAGCCCTCAACCTCATGGCCGTTCTGAACCCTCGCATTTACCACACCGCAATTGATGGTGCGCTCTTCAAGGAGGAAGTCGAGCGTCGGCAGGTCATGGCTGTTCCAAGCGTTCTTCTGAATGGTGAAGCCTTCGCGCAAGGTCGCATGGGCCTTGAGGAAATTCTCGGCAAGATCGATACCGGCGCTCAATCGCGCGAAGCCGAAAAAATTGCTGCCAAGGCTGCGTTTGATGTGCTGGTTGTCGGCGGTGGTCCTGCGGGTGCGGCCTCGGCCATTTATGCAGCACGTAAAGGTATTTCGACTGGCGTGGTTGCTGAACGTTTTGGCGGTCAGGTGCTCGACACTATGGATATTGAGAACTTTATCTCGGTCTCTCATACAGAAGGCCCGAAAATGGCTGCTGCGTTGGAGCAGCATGTCAAAGACTATGACGTCGATATCATGAACATGCAGACCGCAGCCGAACTTATCCCGGCTGAGGCGCCTGGCGGCCTGATCGAAGTGAAGCTGAAGTCAGGCGCANCTNTGAAGTCGCGGTCAGTCATCCTGGCGACGGGTGCACGCTGGCGGAACATCAACGTGCCTGGCGAGGCTGAGTACAAGAATAAAGGCGTTGCGTACTGCCCGCACTGCGACGGACCACTCTTCAAGGGCAAGCGTGTTGCCGTGATTGGTGGCGGTAACTCCGGTGTTGAAGCGGCGATTGACCTGGCCGGGCTCGTCGCAGAAGTCCATGTTCTGGANTTCGCGCCTGAGCTGAATGCGGATGCCGTTCTTCAGAAGAAGCTCCGCAGTCTGAAAAATGTCAAAGTGATCACCAATGCACAAACGACCGAGATCCTTGGCGATGGCAGCCGTGTAAATGGGCTCACCTATAAAGACCGCGAAACAGCCGAAGATCACAAGATCGATCTGGAGGGCGTGTTCGTGCAGATCGGGCTCGTCCCGAATACTGAATGGCTTAAGGGCGCAATCGATCTGAGCCGTTATGGCGAAATCGAGGTAAATGCACGCGGCGAAACTTCCGCGCCGGGTGTTTTCGCGGCGGGAGACTGCACGACTGTGCCGTACAAGCAGATTGTCATTGCAATGGGCGAGGGCTCAAAGGCGGCGCTTTCGGCTTTTGATCACCTNATNCGCACNACNGCGCCNGCNGACGTNGCNGCNGCCTGAACNAAGCGTGCCAACTCTTNTNNCACGCGNATTCTGGCACAACTNNAGGTCCANNTNANNGGANAAGTNCTCGANGAATNNTCCNTNNTNNGCGGCAGATNCNCGNGGATCTGCCGCTTTTTTGTGTCTATAGTCCGTTCCGAGCGTGAAAGNCGTGCCAAAACATTAATTCGNCTCGATTGTCGTAATCTTCANACCGATTATTCCGTTAATAAAGGCTAAAACTCCTGAAAACAGGGGCAGTTGATGGTTAACATTCCGAAATCCAGAGAGTTGAGCTCCAAAGGTTCGGAGTAGAAATCATCTGATTTCTCTTATACTGAGGTGAGATAACTCTGCTCAGAACTCTCTCATGGGGCGAAACGTTTTGGAGGGAGGGGTATGCTCGTCTAATACTCTGGTGTGAGGGGCATGAGACCTGCAAGTCAGGCTCCGTCTGCGCCATAGTGGCACAGTTGAGCAAACAAGTGATGGCATGGCCTGCGAGGGTCAAAGGGGATTAGAGATGAAACGAGCAAATGGTCTGATGATCGCAGGCATGCTTGCTATGACCGCTATCCCGGCGTGGGCCGGAAATGACGGCGGTGTCGGCGGGGTAGACTACTCTGCCATGTCAAGCGATGCCCGCGTACTTACAGAACAAGAAATCCTGGACCTCCTGGCCCGTTCCGGTCAGGCGAGCGCCCAGATTGATCCAAACAATGTTGATGTGCAGTATCTGGGACCCCAGAGCGATGTCGCAGTAGAAACAGAAATCTGCTGTGAGAACGTTCAGGAAGTGGTCACAGAGCGTACTGAGATCCAAGAAACAGAGACTTATGTCGACGCTGTAACCGAGCGCGAGATCATCCAGCCTGTTGAGCGGACGCTCATTCAGCCTGTGACGCGCCAGGTTGTTCAGGGTCGCACGGAAACGGTGACCGAGCCGGTTCAGTATGAAGAGCAGGTTCTTCCTGTCATCGTCGACGAAGAGCCGGTTCCGCCTGTTGTTGAGCAAGTGATCCCGCAGGAAAGCTTCGAGACGGTTGAGCAGGTCACCGAGCGGACTGAAGAAGTTATTGCGCAGCGCGATGTGATCCAGCCAATCGTTCGGACAACGGTTGTTCCGGTTCAGCGCCGGATTGATCGCCCGGTTGTTGTGAACGAAACAGCTGCGCCTCAGTTTGAAACACGTACGGCTCCGGTTCAGGTCATTCCTGCGCCTCCGCCACAAGTTAATGAGTACGTGACTGAGCAGGTTATCGAAGTCGTTCAGGAAGAAGTCACNGACGAATTCATCGANGTNGTNACNCANCGNGANGTNATNCAGCCNGTNGAGCGNACAATCGTNCAGCCNATTGANCGNCGTATCCTNCGNCCACAAACNGAAACCGTTACNGCACCAACTCAGTATCAGGAAGANTANCTNCCAGGTCGNACNGAGTATGGTCCGCGCCCACAGATTACTGAGAACGTGATCCCNCAATATGTGGACCGCACGNTGCTNGAGATCCAGGACGTCTATGTNGACCGCGTCACACGNAACATCACNCAGCCNGTNGAAATCACGACNATNCAGCCGATNGANCGTCAGCTGATCCGTGGNCGNAAGGAAGTTGTCACTGCGCCAACCCAATACGACACACAATACCTGCCAGGCCGTGTGATCGAGGCNCAGATCCCGCAAACNCGCGTGAACTACATNCCGCAGGTGAACGAAGTGACNCGCGAAGACTATCGTGAGACNTATTTCGATGCNGTAACNCGCCGCGAAATCGTTCAGCCGATCGTCACCACACGNGTCCAGCCGGTTGAATACATCCAGTATGTCGGTGTCACNGAAACCGTAACGGCGCCACCACAATANGAGACNGTTCGCGGCAACCCGGTTGTCCTGAACATTGGTGGTGGATGTATCTGTGCCCCAGGTGGCCCGGTTCAGTACACAACAGGCGGTGGCTTCTAAGCTTCAGCCAGTCAAACTGAAATCAACAAAGGGCGCTCTATCGGGGCGCCCTTTTTGTTTGGGAGAAACAATTGACTTATTACCTGCCGCCAGAAAAAGGCGAAGACCTGCTTGGTGAAGCTTCTGCGCGCCGTATTCTGGAAGACGCNATGGNGAGAGATGCAGAGCTTGTCGCGATCCCGCTTTCCCGCTTGCACGCAGACATGCTCAACCTGTCCACGCGCCAGCTCGGCCTGTTTCTGCAAAAGCTGANCACCTACGGCTATCGGGTCGCCATTGTCGGAGACATTGAGCCTTTCATTGATCGNAGTTCATCGCTTCGAGATTTTGTCTACGAATCAAACAGGGGGCAGCATGTCTGGTTTGTGAAAGACGAAGCTCACCTCAGAGAGAAGCTCGGCTAGTCCATCAGTGTTTTCTCGCGGTTTGGGTAAACGTCATACGTCGTGCCATTCACCGTGATCACCTCAGCCTTGAAGTAGTTCTCGCCGTCCGTGCGCGATTTGTGACCGATGATAACGGCCGTATCGCCGGGGGCAGCGACGCCAGACACAAATCCTGCCCGCTCTGCGCGGAATGGGGGCGCCAGATCCACTTCCCAGATGCCTTCATCTGTTCTCAGAACGAGGTGCATATGGGGGTTGGTGAAGCTGATCGCCTGGATCTTGCCTTCAAGCCGGCTTTCTTCATCTGTTGTTGAGCTCCATCCATGATGCGCCATGGCAGGCAGACCCATTGAGAGAGCGGAGAGAGANCCAATCGCGGAGGTGAGAAGGGTTTTCATGACGTAACTCCTTTCCAGTTTAAGTCGGTCAGGTCCGTCAGGTTCCCTATTTTGTCAGGTCGCTGGGCGCATAAGCGCTAATCCANNACCAGTGGCTCATTGATCCCGGGAATCGCATCGACTGTTTTCATCAGCTCATCAAGAGTGCGTGCTTTNGCGACGACCCGGCGCTTTTCATCATAGAGGAAATAGCTGCGGCGAGACTTNCAAAGGGCGAAACGACGCCAGTTCGCCTTTTTCCGGAAGATCCAGATTTCATCATCGCGATCCCCAGGGCGTGCCCAACCTGTCCAGACATGTCCGACCGGACAGGCTCTCCAAAGAGCATCTATCTGCTCAAGCTCTGATGCGCTAAAGACCATCATGATGAGATCATTTTCCAATGTCCTGAAGCGTCCTTCAAGTCAGATTGAGGCCGCAATTTGGATGTTTGTGTCAGGCATCCTGTTTACCGTACATGTCGCGCTTGGGAAGTTTCTGAGTGAAGGATACGAGCCGGGACTTCTGGCATTTTTTCGATCTGCCATCTCCCTCGTATGGGTTGCGCCCTTTGTTTTCAGCGCGCCGCTCGCTCAATTCAAAACCAAATTCTTCGGTCAGATCTTCGTCCGAAGCCTGTTTGGTACGGCTGGATTTCTGCTCGCTTTTTATTCGTACTCGGCCGAATTCGGCATCCCGCTGTCACAGTTCAATGCGATTTCCTTCTCCAGATCATTATTCATCGTCGTCCTGGCGGCCTGGTTACTGAAAGAAACAGTTGGTCCGCGTCGCTGGATCGCAACGGCCATCGGCTTTGTGGGTGTCATCGTCATGGTGAGACCGAGCGCCGATATGGAGTTGGGCAGCATTCTCGCCCTCGGTTCGGCACTGTGCTTTGGCGGGGCAATTATTCTGGTGAAGTCGCTATCCAAGTATCACAAACCACTTGTGCTGCTCACTTATGCCAATCTTCTTTCGACTATCCTTACCTTGCCGGTCGCGATCATGCAGTGGGAATTGCCACATACAGCAATGGATGCNGGCCTCATCACCATGATGGCCTTATCAGGNGTACTGGCGCAGACTTGCTATATCACCGGGATGAGCAAAGGTGACGCATCCTTCCTCTCAACAATTGACTATCTCCGTCTGCCNATGACAGCGACGGCAGACTGGTTGATTTTTCAGGAATTCCCGGGGCCGCTCGTCTGGATCGGCGCTGCGATTATTGTCGTTTCAACGCTCTATATCACCATTCGGGAAGCACGTNCCGCGCGCATCCCGCCAGCAAAGCCCCTCTAGAGATTGGGTTCCCAGTCGGAATCGGAGCGAAGTTTGCGCTCATCANGTGCTGTTTCACTGGGTGTTACGACAGAGGCAGGTTTTTGTGGAGCCGNGGGNAATATCTGGTTCACCGGCCGCATAATGCGCTTTACCCCTTCATTGAGCAGGTCTGAGAGTTCTTCTCTACTTGATGCGCTCTCCCGGATGCCTTTTGCCAGGATAACCAGNAGCTGCGCTGTCCGCTCAGCATTTCTTTCCCCAAGACCAAGATAGGCTAAGCGATCACGAATAAGCTGAAAATAGGTCTCATCCCAGCGGGCCAAAAGCTCTCGCGTTTCGGCAAGGCTTTCATCCAAAAACCAGTTTTTCACCCTGGCAGCATTAGCGAGGTCAGACAGAAAATATTCTCTTGTGCGCAGTGCGAAAAGAATTTTGTTTGGCGTTTTCTCCTCAATCATCACGCCGCGTTCAATCCGTTTGAAGTTCTCCTCATGNAGTCGGGTGAGGGTTGCGATCACGAGCCCCTTTTTTGACCGAAAGTATTGATAAATTGCCGGGCGTGACAGGCCAACGATCTCGGAAACATCATCCATATTCATGCGCTTGGCGCCAAACCGCGAGAGAGCGATTTCAGCAGCGTCCAAGATTTGATTCTCACGACTATCCTGGTCCACTTTCACCCCCCGAGGCTTTGCGTTTCGTATTCCAAGGTGACACAAACACAATATGTCAAAGTTAATCCTGCAACCAGCAGGCCAAGAGGTTGGTTAGTTTTATGAATGTATTGGTGACCGGCGCAACGGGCTATATTGCCAGACATGTGATCTGCCAGCTGCTTGAAGAGGGCTATCGTGTGCGCGGCACTATGCGTTCGCTCGACAAGGCTGCAGACCTCCGCGACGACCTGCGCGAAGTTACCCCTCTCGCGGACATGCTGGAATGTGTAGAAGCTGANCTGACCGCCGATGCCGGATGGGATGCGGCGTGTGAAGGTTGTGATGTCGTTTTCCATCTCGCCTCGCCTTTTCCCGCCCACATGCCGAAATCTGATGATGAGCTGATCCGTCCCGCAGTGGACGGCACAGAACGCGTACTTTCGGCAGCCAAGGGTCAGAATGTCAGGCGCGTCGTAATGCTCTCCTCTTTTGCNGCCATTGGATACGGCTGGGGTGATGATCTCCCGCCGCTTCTCACTGAGGAGCATTGGAGCCGTCCGGANAATGAGAAAGACAATACAGCCTACACCCGATCAAAAACACTGGCGGAGAAAGCGGCCTGGGATTTTATCGGCGACCCGGAGCAGGCTCAGATGGAGCTTGTGTCAATCAATCCAGGCCTGGTTCTGGGACCGCTGATTGGCAAAACCACGTCGACCTCGCATCAGGTCATCATCGAGCTTCTGTCCGGGCGTATGCCAGCCTACCCCGATCTCACCTTTGCCGTTGTAGATGTGCGGGACGTCGCGCGAGCGGTGCTGAAGGNAGCCGAATTGCCAGTCGCCGCAGGCCAGCGTTTCCTGCTCGCTGAAGGCATGCATCATATCAGTGAAATNGCCGACATCCTTCGCNATTCTATACCTGACCGCGCAAAAGGTATGCCGACACGGCAGGCACCCNACTGGCTTGTGAGGTTAATCGCGTTTTTCAACCCGAATTACAGGCAGATCGTCATTGAGCTCGGTAAACGACGCTCCTGTTCAAATGACAAGCTGAAGTCATTCCTTGGTATTGCCCCGCTTCCCTTAGAACAGACGCTTCATGAAACCGCTTCAGACCTTATGCGTCACGGTTGCGTGTGATGTGCTTTTCTTTGCGTTGAAACTGAATTATTCTCCCTACGAATACTAAGGATAAAAATTAGGGGGAAACAGATGCTATCTGATGCATCAACAGGGTCGGGTCTGCCCCGGATTAAGGAAGTGCCGATTACCGCACCACTGAGCTGGGTNGCCGGCGGATGGGCAGATTTCCAAAAAGCTATGCTGCCGTGTCTCGTNTACGGCGTNGGTCTCGCACTTGTCAGCTNANGCCTTATCTCCGCAATCCTCTTCTCAGGCGCTGCNGGCTGGGTGATGGTGTTTCTTGGCGGGTTTGTTTTCATCGCGCCAATGATCGCTATGGGCTTGTATGAAGCAGGGAGAAGGTTGGAGGCGGGCGAGAGACCGAGACTGGCGGAACTTGTCTTTGTCCGCACGGCTTCAACACGTGATCTTGCCTATCTTGGTCTCGCCCTGTGTGTGATTTATTTTTTCTGGACGCGCATGGCACAGCTTGTTTACGCGCTGTCGACTTTCACGCTGCACAAGTCCGTCATTGAGTTTCTGAACTTCATGGTCAGCACGCCTGAGGGCTGGAGCATGGCTATGACGGGCTGTGTCGTTGGGGCGATTATCGGCTTCATTGCTTTTAGTATCGTCGTGATTTCTGCGCCCATGTTACTTGAGCGCGATACCGATGTGTTTGTGGCAACGGTGACAAGTGTTCGCGCTGTAGCTGCCAATCCCCCGGCCATGATGGTTTGGGCCGTCATTCTGGCGGTTCTGACCATGATTGGCCTTGTCACCGCAGGCCTCGCATTCATCGTGATCTTTCCGGTGACGGGTCTTGCCAGNTGGCGGGCTTATCGCGCGCTTGTGGAGCGCCCGGCCTGATCATCATGCTCTGAAATCGCAGGCTCTGGCAGCTTAAGCAGGCGTCGCGCCAGTCTTCGATGTTCNGGTTGTATCTGGCTGCCGACGACACCGAGTGCTGTCGCAAGCACGGTCGCGTCATCTGTGAAGCCGAGCACCGCAATGAAATCCGGCACCATGTCTGTCGGAATGACAAAATAGCCAAGCGCGGCCAGCAGCACACCTTTCACCTTTAGCGGTGTATCCGGGTCCTGCGCACAATACCAACTTGCCGCCAGATCNTCTGCAAACGGGATTTTGCCAGCAACTGATTGAAGTTTGGGGATGAGCTTTTGTCGCGACACGCGCCGNGTTTGCTCGACGANCACCGGCAGCTCTGCCTCATCAGGTGTTTCGCCGCGCGACAAATTCAGAATATTTCTGAGACTAAACTTTGCCATACCCAAGATTTGGGGATNTTTGGCGCCAAAACAATAACAGGACCCCCCTCNTGAGAGGGTCCTGNGAGATTTGTTTTTATCAATAACGACCAGGCANGGGCGCTGCACGGACCTGAGGNCCGAGGTTAAACACNACGTCTTCGGCGCTATAGGCTTTTGGATCAGCGGGTTTTGGACCACGCCCCATAATGATCTCTGCAAAGGCCCGATAACGGTTCACTTCGCGCAGATCGATATCATTGTAGAATGGGTCGCGATACGTTCTCCAACCCCAGGCCGGGTGATAATACTCATACGCGAAAGGTGATGCCCGACCGAAGCCGGTCGACTGAAAACGGGTCGTTTCATCGACATTGCGATCGACAATCACGAAATAGTCAAAGCCTTGCTGCAAGGTCAGTTCAGCTGACCGATACAGGAGATAGGTNTGAACAGTTTCCAGATCCGTCAGAGAATTACCGGCAAAAGAGACTTGCCAGCGGTTCTGTTCGATCGGCCGTTCAGAATATCCGTAATTGCTATCATACCCGGCCGGGCCGTAGCCGGTCGCCGTTGTACACGCAGCCAGACTGGTCATCAAAGCGAGGCCTGCAATCAGGGATAAGGGGGAGCGCAGCAATTTTGCTGTCATGATAAGGTCCTCATGGTCTTATGTTCTTTGANTGGGATGACACCCAAAATCGCCTGAACACCGGATGAATATTACGCCGCTTAACTGCATTTGCCACAAACAGGATAATCTTCCTCTGTGACGAAATCCATGCCTTTCAGAGTCTTGCATGGATCAAGTCTGAAACGCGTGCGACGGCGTCGACGTTCCGCTATGGAGCTGGATTACGCGTCTCTCAACGCTTCGGTTTNACCAGAGAGCCNGGCCGCAAACGCTGAACCTCGTTGAACANGGAATAGGTCCTGTTCACATAGTTCGAGACGTCCATGATCGAGGAGACGTATTTGTCGAGCTCCTCCGTCGGCTCCTGCTCCACAAGTCGCACCCGAGCCGACGGATTTTCGGTCTCGAAATGCACGTAAAACCAGGGGTCGCCGCGTTTGAGAACCAGTGGCTTTGACGCGTCGTACCATTCAAATCCCCAACTGAGCGGACGCGGCCAGGTGTGAATCGGAAAGCGCCCGCCAATCTGCAAACCCGGACGCGGGTTTGGAAAATAATGCAAATAGGGCGGGGACTGCACCACATAACACGGCTCATCCGCGATGAAGACGTAGGGCGCAATCATCTGGATGAGCGGCCNTTCGGGATTTCGCCATTCAGATTGAGGGTGCAGCATAAGCATGTCCCGCATCCCAGTCGGTCGCATGGAAGANTGNTCGCCNTCGGCATCCACCAGCTGNATCTGNCCATTNGCGTTCCNCTGAAGCTGCAGTGTCAGATCCACCGGGCACGGGATCACAAAGTGGCGACGNTCGAAATCAATGGCTGCCGGACAAGCCTGAACAGATTTGGCGTGACGTGCCTTTGGATCGGCGCGGCTGAAGCTCTGTGGTGCGCCCCATATGGCTTCAGCCTTTGGGGTTTTCACCATCCAGCCAACTGTCACCGTGCGAGATTTACCTCGCTTTGAAGCGCTATCTTCGTTTTCGCGCTCGTCGGCGAAATAATCATCCCAGCTCATTGCCAACATTCCTCACACCATCTTCTGGAACTCAACAACCATTGAGACCAAAAGAAAAGGCCACACCTTTCGATGCGGCCTTGTTTCTTGATCTGCCGATGATTAGGCGCCAGCGCCCATCATCGCCTTGATCTCAAGGAATTCGTCAAAGGCGAGCGGACCCCACTCACGGCCATTACCAGACTGTTTATAGCCGCCAAATGGTGCCATCAGATCCGGCCCCGCTCCGTTAAGGTGGACCATACCGGTGCGGATTTGCTTACCGACTTCAGTCGCCTTCTCCACGCTGCCAGCTGAGACATAGCCAGACAGGCCGTAAACCGTGTCATTGGCGATCTCAATTGCCTGTTCTTCGCTTTCATAAGGGATCATACAGAGGACAGGTCCAAAGATTTCTTCCTGCGCGATGGTCATGTCATTGGAGACGTTCGCGAAAATGGTTGGTTTTACATAATAACCGCGGTTCAATCCCTCCGGACGACCCGGACCGCCAGCGACCAATGTGGCACCTTCGTCGATACCCTTCTGGATCAGGTCCTGAACCTTGTTGTATTGATTGGCATTTGAAATCGGGCCCAGTGAGCCCTTCTCGCCTGTGCCGACCTGAATGGCTTCGGCGACTTGTTTGGCAATGTCAGCCGCTTCATCATGTTGATCCTTGTGGACCAGCATACGCGATGGCGCGTTACAGGACTGTCCAGTATTGGTCATCATGCCGCGAACTCCGCCTTTGACAGCGGCTGCGAGGTCAGCGTCNGGCAGAATAATGTTTGGCGACTTACCGCCCAGTTCCAGCGCAACGCGCTTCACGGTTGGCGCGGCCGCTTCGGAGACCAAAACGCCAGCGCGCGTAGATCCTGTGAAGGACACCATATCGACATCCTTGTGCGATGACATGGNCTGGCCNACGCCNGGNCCATCGCCNTTNACAAGNTTGAACACGCCNGCNGGNACGCCNGCNTCATGNAGNACTTCNGCCANNATCATCGCNTCNATNGGCGCNATCTCGGATGGTTTGAGAACCATGGTACAGCCTGTCGCNATGGCTGGAGCCACCTTGCAGGCGATCTGGTTGGCAGGCCAGTTCCANGGGGTAATGAANGCGCAGACGCCAATTGGCTCTTTGCGGATCATGGTGGAGCCCTGCATACGATCAAATTCGTATTCGCGCAGCACTTTCGCAGCTGTTGCATAGTGGCCGAGACCAGTTGGCGCCTGAACAGCGCCNGCGAGCCAGCCCGGCGCGCCCATTTCGTGCTCAATCGCTTCGGCGATATCGCCCATGCGGGCTTTATATCCGGCGGCAATCTTGTCCAGAAGGTCGGCGCGATACTCAACAGACGTTTGCGAAAAGGTGGCGAACGCCGCTTTTGCAGCCGCGACAGCCTTGTCGACATCCGCGCTTGATCCGAGGGAGATCTTCGCAAATGGTTCTTCTGTTGCAGGGTTTTCGACCTCAATCGTGCGCGGTTCGACCGGATCGACCCACCCACCATTGATGTAGAACTTGGTATAATCCTTCATGGCGTTTTTCTCCCTCTGAATTCACTCCAGCCTATATAGGGGGCGAAAATTCGTTTGTCTCGGGGTGACGTTAGGGGAACGAACCGCAATGTCTCGATTCGGTTGCGCGCACATTCTGACGACCATTCGGAAATGAAAAACGGCCCGGAATTTCCGGGCCGTTTCGATAAGTGATTAAGACAGATCTGGAATCTAGTATGTGTAACGCAGACCCAGTTTGGTCGTCCAGGAATAGGTCTCGAACTGCAGCAGGCGATCACGATCCGGCCCTTTCTGGAAGGCGACATACGGCTCGTCGTTGATATTGATGAAGTCCGCAAAGACCTGGAAATTGTCGTTGATGCGATATTTCGCCGACGCNTCAACCTGAAGGTGATCCTGCACATAGCGGTCTTCACCTGCGCTACCGCCGAGCTCATCAAGGTACTCATCACGATAGGCTGCCGTCAGACGCAGCTCCAGACCGTCTTTTTCGTATCCGAGCATAGCGTTCCAGGTGGACTGAGATGCAGCAGGCAGCGGGATGTTGCGAACGCCCCCATCGCCATCGGGCACTTCACCCTCTGCATCCGTATAGGTGTAGTTAAAGCCAATCAGCGTGCCGTCCAGCAGTCCCGGCAGGAAGGTGAGGGGCTGCTGATAGTTGAACTCTACGCCCGAAACCGTCGCGTCGCCGCCGTTGATCGTATAGGACACTTCATCGTCGTCGCCTGTGAAGGTGTAGCCCGCAAAGACCTGAGGACCATCTACGGTCACGTCGACGAGAAAGTCCTGGATCGTCTTATAGAAGCCACCCAGCTGAATAACGCCGCCATTATCGAAATAGTATTCAGCGCTGACGTCGAAGTTCAGTGCGCGGTACGGATCCAGATTTGGGTTACCAAATTCAGCTTCCACTTCGTCATCATCATTTTGTTCGATGATCTGGTTTGGAGCGATACGGCTGAGTTTTGGGCGCACGATAGATTTGAAGACGCCAAACCGGAGGATGGCGTTTTCAGTCCAGTCGTATTTCAGGTTAAGGCTCGGCAGGACATCCGTATAATCCTTCGAATAAGCGACCGGCGTGACAAACACCATGTCTTCAGTGAGCACCTCACCTTGATAGGTCGCGTCTTCTTCGACCAGTTCGGCGAAGTTGCCGCGTGAGTTCGTTTTGGTGTCTTCAACCCGGATACCGCCGACCATAGTCAGCTTTTCGGTCTCATATGTGCCCTGAACGAATGCGGCCAGGATATCTTCGTCGACTTCGAAGAAGGCTGCGGCCGACTCAAAGTCCGCATCGAGTTGCTCAATCTCGAGTTCACCATTGGCAAGCGCTGCAGCGTTGGCGGCGCGTACGGCGCCAAGCGACGGCAGAAAGCCAATATCGATCAGACCGTAGCTGCCCGGGCCCGCCACATCGGCCAGAGTGTAATCTGCGCCTTCGTATGGTTCTTCGCTGAGACGATAGCTCTTGGTTTTCAGGCGAGCCTTCACACCGGTTTTGAGTTCGAATTTATCACCGTTCCGGAGATCGAAGTCACGCTCAACGTCGAACTTACCCGACCATTCCTCGTCTTCAGCAAGGCCATCAATATAGGCAACTTTGTCAAATTCATACTCGGATGGATCATTGAACAGGTCCGCGCCTGAAGTCACATCGAAAGTCGGACGTTCGAGGTCAGAGTAATCGAATACGATACCGAAGCCTTCATCTTCAAATTCGCGAACGAATTCAGTCTGGTCCTGAGTGTTAAACTCGGCTTCCTCGGCGACAGAATAGGCGAGCTTGTACTCAAATTCCCATATATCGAGGTCGGTTTCGCCGCCCACCTGATAGGACTGAATTTTCTGGCTCTCAAACCTGTCTTTGAGGTCTCTGACCACTTCGATTGGTTCATCAGTATCGCTGAAAGAGACCGTATCACCAGACGCGCCGGTGATTGAGTCAGCGTCGAGCGCGAAGATGAGGCGACCGCGCGTTTCGAAGTCGTCGAACTGACTGTAAACGCCGCGCGCATACAGCTCTGTATGCGGTGCCGGGCGCCAGTCAAATGAGAGCGAGCCACTCATACGCTCGCGCTCTACGTCATAGTCGCGATACTCAATGTCCTCAGCAAATACGACGCCATCTTCGTTTTCCCATCCCTCAGACTCGATATTATCGGTCGAGGTCTTGCGGTTATAGTAAGACAGACCGCCAGAGACTCCGAAATTCTCAGAAACAGGATAGACGAAATCAAACGCGCCTTTTGGAGAAGTTTCGCCATTCAGGTCGTTATAGGACCCTTCTAGCGTTGCGGAGAAATACGGATCTTCGCGGTCAAATCCTTTAGTGGTCTCAATGTCGATGGTCGCGCCGATGGTGTCTGCGTCCATATCCGGCGTGAGTGTTTTCTTGATCGAAACGGAACTGATCAGCTCTGACGCAATGACATCCAGAGCTACCGCACGCGAATCTGACTCAGGCGAGGGAATATTAACGCCATTCAATGTGGAGGAGTTCAGTTCCGGATCGAGACCGCGAACCGACACGAAACGACCCTCGCCCTGGTCGTTCAACACGTTGACACCTGAAAGGCGACGGACTGATTCGGCGACGTTCTGATCGGGAAATTGTCCGATGTCGTCACGGGTGAGGACACTTTCTACCGTGTTAGACTCTCGCTGTTGTTCAACGGCGTTTTGCATTTGCGCGCGCATGCCAATCACCTGGATGGTGTCCAGACGTGTCTCGTCATCCTGGGCGATAGCTGGCGCGACAATCGCTGCAGAAAATGAGGTCAGCGCCGAACTCAAAAGCAGTGCGCGGGTGCAAAAACCCTTTCGTGATCGTGACATTAAATTTCCCCTCGGTTTTAAAATAGGCCCAGGGAGTTGCCTTATTCCTGTCGCGTAACAGTTTAGCGACCATCGCGTGACGGATCTAAGACTCATCCATGACGGATTTGTTACGCCACCTCTCCGCACGTGAGCGTTGCACGGCATATACAACCTTGCCGAATTGTAATGTTTGAGCTCAGATGCAGTTATGCTGAGTTCGATTTTGATTGTTGGTGGTGGAAGTGCGGGCTGGATCACGGCCAACCTTCTGAATGCATTTGTGAAACGCCTGGGACTGCCGACCCGAATTAGCCTTCTGGAATCACCTGATATTCCAACAATCGGTGTGGGTGAGGCGACTGTTCCCACCATACGCAGAACTATGGCGCAGATCGGAATTTCCGAGCAGGACCTGATGGTGTCTGCTGAGGCAACTTTTAAAAGCCTGATCCGCTTCGTAGACTGGAATCTCGGCGAGAGTTATGATCATCCATTTGATCGGCGGCTTCGACCCCAGACGGATGCCGCCGTGCGTCAGTGGTCAGCCGACAATGGAAAAGCTTTCGATGAGACCTTTTCGGTGCTCACGAAGATTTCGAACGAAAACTTCGCGCCGAAATCTCCCCAGACTCCTCAATACATTGCCAATTTCCCCTACGCCTATCACCTTGACGCCATCAAAATGGCGGTGCGTCTGGCCGAATTCGGTCGCGAGAACGGGATCGTGCATCACCTTGCTAATGTCCGGCATGTCCATATCTCCGCCGGGGGCCAGATTGAAGACATCGAAACCGACACAGAAGAAACGCTGAACGCAGAGCTGTATGTCGACTGTACTGGCTTCCGGTCGGTCCTACTCGGCGGGGCGCTCAACGTCCCTGTGAAGGATTACGGCAAATACCTGCTTTGTGATCGCGCAGTTACGATGCGTGTACCGTATGATCTCCATACGCCCGAACGCCTCTTGCCATACACCAAGGCGACGGCGCGCGATTTTGGCTGGCAGTGGGATATCAATCTCCAGACCCGTCGTGGGCTGGGTTACGTTTATTCCAGCAAGTTCTTGTCAGACGATGATGCTGAAGCCGCGCTTCGACGCTATGAAGGTCCGCATACGAAAGATCTCACAGCCGCACGCATCCGTTTCGCCAGCACAAAGCGCGAGGCAAGTTGGAAAGGCAACTGCGTTGCCATCGGCCTCAGCGATGGTTTTCTCGAACCCCTGGAGTCCTCTGGTCTCTATATGATCGAATTTGCTGCGCAGATGCTTGGTACCATGCTCACCGACTATCAGGCTGCGCCAGATGCCACCCGACGCAACTTCAACCGGAATATGTCTGATCTGTATGAAGAAGTGCTGGAATTCATCAATCTGCACTATGTCACTTCAACCCGGTGCGACACGCCATTCTGGCGGGCTGCGACTTCTGAAGAGGCAGTATGGGATGGCCTGAAGGATAAACTCGAGGTCTGGCGCCAGCGCTCCCCTTCAGAGATGGATTTTCACGGGTCACTGAGATTGTTTGCGCTCGATAGCTTTGAGTTTGTCCTGCATGGCATGAAGTATGTCCGTTCTGTGGAGCGTGGAAACGCCACTCTGCCGGATCATAACGACGTGGTTGCACAATGCCGACAGAAGCTGCCGTCACATGAGACGTTCATAAAGCTTCTGGAGGCGGCGGCAAACCGGCATTCAAACTAAAAAGCCGCCCTACCGGGCGGCTCTTTCATATTCGAATGACTTCTTCTCAGCTCTTTGACAGGCCGTTCGCGCTGGCTTCGCGGGGATTGACATCCACCAGTTCGAGGCGGCTGGTCTCAACTGTAATCTTGCCGATCTCTTTGGTATCAACAACAATCTTAACCGGCACCATCATGCCGGGCAGGGCCTCAGCGAAAAACATCTGCATGGGACCATCAATACCCGACAGGTTCTTACCTTTGTCGCCTTCATTATAACCTGCAACACGTTCCAGCTGGACATGACACTCTATGCCCTTGCCGCGCCAGGCTTTCGTCTTGATGTCTGCGGGGCCCTGATAAGTGAGGTTCAGACGCGTGAGCTGTTTACCATCGAAGGTCTCAATTGGTCCGCCGCAGGGCTTGTCTGGGTCACGAGGCTGAAAGCCAATATCGATCATGGCTGTGACGGGATCGAGTGCCTGAAGCTTTTGCGCGGGTGTGGCGGGCGGAAAACCTAAATCGCCGAAACGTGGTGTCGCGGTCATGGAGACATCGTCTGCGCCATACGTCATCTCGACACGACGGTTCTTCTTCCCGTCGTAATTCTGACTGATGTAATTATAGGTCTGCAGCCCGTCCTCTCTCACATATCCGCTGGAGGAGAGCCGCATATCGTAGTCGACGAAAATATCAGCAATGCCGGTAGTCTTGACGCGAGAGTCAATCTTGTACGTGCCTCTATCATCGAGAAGAACATCCCAGGTTGCTTTGCCGGTCACCGGGATAAAGAAGAGATAGGCCGTCGCGTTCAGCTCATAGATCAGCTTTTTTGATTGGCCATCACGCACATCCTGCAGCACAGGACTTACCTTATTGGGAGCAGCAGATTGGCTCATAACGGGTGGCGCGATCATGCCGATTGCAGCCAATGTAAGACCTGCAAATTGCTTGAGTTTCATAACTGCATTACCTCTGCAAACGAAAAGAGCCCGCCCCGGAAAGCTGTTTAACAGAACCAGACCTGCGCCAATATGAACAGTCCCTTCTTGAAATCACCTCATTTCTTCTTGCGTTCGCCATCATTAAGCAGCAGCGAAATCGAGTTGAAATTGCGAATCGCGGTTGACGGATCGCGCAGGAGAGCGTAATGCCCCCGCTTCAAGTTTTCTGACAGAATAGATAAGAGGCGCTGCCATGTCGCGCGAATGTGAACTCTCTGGCAAATCCCCGATCGTTGGTCACCGGGTGAGCCACTCGAATATCAAGACGAAGCGCCGGTTTCTTCCGAACCTGGTGAACTTCACGCTTCACTCTGAGACGCTGAATCGTTCTTTCAAGATGCGTATCGCTGCGTCTACGCTGCGTACGGTTGACAAGCATGGTGGCCTCGACGGCTATCTCCTTAAAACCAAAAAGTCTGCGCTTCACGACAAGGCGCAGAAAATTCTGGCAGACATTGAGAAAAAACAGACCGAAGCAACGGCTTAAGCCCTTCTTCTCATGGTTTTCGGAAAAGCGCCTTGCGGGGCGCTTTTTTTGTGCGCAAACCTTGGCCAAGCTGAGGAGAGCCCAAATGAAACTGCCCGCCCTGTTATCCGGACTATTTTTCCTTGCGGCGTGCTCGGGAGAAGTCCCGATCCGCGCGGACGTCATTTATACGGGCGGAACTATCTACACTGGCACTGAAGCAGACGCCACGGTTGAAGCGGTGGCCGTCGGCGACGGAGTGATTGTTTATACAGGCCCCATGCAGGGCGCACTCGATTCCACAAAGTCTGGCGCGCGAATTGTGAACCTTCCGGCAGATGCGGTCATGTTTCCCGGCTTTACCGATAGTCATGTCCACCTCTCAGGTATCGGCCAGCGTGAGCTGACCCTCAATCTCGACCAGGTCACCTCTATTGAAGAGTTGAAGGCAGAACTCCTTGCCTATCGAGAGGCCCATCCAGAGCTCGACCGTATCCGTGGCCGTGGCTGGATCGAAACACACTGGCCGGAAGGTCGTTTCCCGACAGCCGCTGACCTTGATGAAGTCGCTGCAGATATTCCGGTGGTGCTCACCCGCGCGGATGGTCACGCATCTGTGGCGAATACGGCCGCACTGGAGGCATCAGGCGTA
>PABS01000037.1 GCA_002699325.1 Ponticaulis sp.
CAGACGAGCTTTGGCATGAATATGCTGGCCCTCAACGCCGGTACACCAGAGCAGATGAACCTGCGGGATATTTTGACTGCTTTCCTGCGTTTCCGCGAGGAAGTTGTTGCGCGTCGGACAAAGTTCGAACTCAACAAGGCACGTGACCGCGCTCACGTGCTTGTGGGCCTTGCGCTCGCAGTTGCCAATATTGACGAAGTCATTCGTATCATTCGGAACGCGCCCGATCCGAATTCCGCGCGTGAAGCGCTTCTGTCACGCAACTGGCCTGCAGCGGAGATGATGCCTCTGATCAGCCTCATCGCTGACCGGCGGACCGTTGTGTCAGATAGTCAGACGGTTCGTCTGTCTGACGAACAAGCGCGCGCCATCCTTGAACTCCGACTGCACAGGCTGACGGCGCTTGGACAGGATGAAATCGGCGATGAAGCCAAGGGTCTGGCTGAGAAGATTGCAGATTATCTTGATATTCTCCGCCATAGGAGCCGCATCCTCGACATCATCCGGGCAGAGCTGAATTCGGTCAAAGATCAGTTCGCCGTGCCGCGGCGGTCAGAGTTCGTCGAAAGCGACCTCGATCTTGACGACGAAGACCTGATCGAACGCGAAGATATGGTCGTCACATTTACGCATGGCGGCTATGTGAAGCGGACGCCGCTGACAACGTATCGGTCACAACACCGAGGTGGCAAGGGGCGCTCGGGTATGGCGATGAAAGACGAAGACTTTGTCACACGTCTTTTTGCGGCAAGCACGCACGCTGAGGTCCTTTTCTTCTCGTCTACCGGCATGGTCTACAAGCAGAAGGTCTGGCGCCTGCCGCTTGGTAGTCCGCAGTCTCGTGGAAAGGCGCTCGTGAACATTCTTCCGCTTGAGAAGGATGAGTGGATTACGAGCGTCATGCTGCTGCCTGAAGATCAGGAAGAACGTGAGCGCCTTGATGTGATGTTCGCGACCCGTAAAGGCGGGGTTCGTCGTAACAAGCTGATGGATTTCGTTCAGGTCAATCGCAATGGCAAGATTGCCATGAAACCGGATGAGGATGATGGTATCGTCAATGTCCAGATCTGTAGTGAACGCGATGATGTCCTGCTGACCACAGCGAATGCTCAGTGTATCCGCTTCAAAGTCGATGACGTGCGCGTCTTTAGCGGCCGTACATCGAGTGGCGTTAGAGGTATCCGGCTTGCAGAAGGGGATCATGTGATTTCCCTTGCCGTACTGCGCCACATGGATGTCACACCAGCCGAAGCCCGGGCCTATCTCAAGCACGCCGCCGCGATGCGCCGCGCGGTCGACGAGACCGATGATGAAATCGAAACTGTTTCGTCTGAACCAGACGACGAGGTTTCTGATGATGTTTCTCTCAGCGAGGAGCGTCTCGTGGAACTTGGTGCTGCAGAAGAATTCATTCTGACTATTACTACCAAAGGCATGGGCAAACGGGCATCGGCTTACGATTACCGGGTGACCGGTCGCGGTGGTAAGGGGCTTATCGCTCATAAGCTGACGGAAGAGGCCTATCTGGCTGCGTCCTTCCCGGTCGATGAGTCCGATGATGTGATGATGGTGACCAACGGTGGTCAGCTGATCCGCACGCCTGTTAATCAGATACGGCTTGCCGGACGCGCAACTCAGGGCGTGAGAGTCATCCGAACGAATGGCGACGAGAAAGTTGTTTCGGTCGAAAGGCTTGCTGAACAGGAAGACAAGTCCGATACATCCGATGAAGCGTAAGGGCTCTTAGACGGGAGACAGATTTGCCTCATCGGATTGGAATGTATCCGGGAACGTTCGACCCACTGACGAACGGTCACCGGGATATTATCAGACGCGCCGTAAAGCTGGTTGATAAGCTTGTCATTGGCGTTGCGATCAACCAGGCCAAGGGGCCGCTATTTTCGCTCGACGAACGGGTGGAAATGGTCTGGCAGGAAGTTGAGCCCTATAAGGGGCAGGTTGAGATAGACGTTCGCCCCTTTGACAATCTGCTAATGCATTTTGCCGAAGAATGTAATGCGAACGTCATTATCCGTGGCTTGCGGGCTGTCTCCGACTTTGAGTACGAATTTCAGATGGTCGCAATGAACCAGAAGCTCAATCCTGCGATTGAGACTGTGTTTTTAATGGCTGATCCACAGCATCAGGCTGTTGCGTCCCGGCTTGTGAAAGAGATAGCAAAGCTCGATGGTGAGGTCGGGCACTTTGTGTCTCCGGCCATTGCGGAAAGACTGAAGGAAAAACTCAGGCCATGAAGAAACTGGTAAGGTTGTTCACCCTGGCGCTCTCATTGGGCGTCGCGCTGCCATCGTGGGCGCAGACGACCAACGAAATTCCGTTTGAGGACGCGCTTCAGGATACTGAAAACTGGCGTGAGGTCGCGCCAGAGNACCTGCTTCGCTTCCGTGTTATGGATGGCCGGGGTCAGGAGAAGGGGATCATCCTGATCGAGCTNGCTGAATTTACTGCGCCCGGTCACACAGAGCGTTTCACAGAGCTTGCTCGTAGCGGTGATTTGGACGGAACGGTTTTTCATCGCGTGATTGATGGGTTCATGGCTCAGGGTGGTGACATCGAGTCGATTAATCCGGAGAAGGCTGAGAACTGGCCGAATATTGAAGGTGAGTTCGTCTTCCGCCGCCATCCGCTTAAAAAGGACGGTTCCGAACCAAGCATGCAAAAGNTTGGACAGGACAGTTCNGCAACAGATGGATATATNATGGGCTTTCCCGTTCAGACACAGTCAGAATANCTGGCTAGCCTNACTAAGGACCAGGCTGTTGANAGCTGGATCCCGCACTGCAAAGGCGTCGTGTCCACNGCACGAACGAATGATCCCAACTCGGCCAGTACGCAGTTCTTTCTGATGCGCGACACGACTCATGATCTTGATCGCCGCTATNCTGCNTGGGGGCGAGTCGTGGCAGGTCAGGATGTTGTNGATTCGATCAAGACGGGCGAACCGGTGAAGATTCCNGATATGTTGATTTCTGCNGANCTGGTTGCTGATCTGCCTGAGGATGAGCAGCCACGCGTTCTCGTCCAGAAAACCGACGGACCAGCTTTTGCTCCTGTGCTTGAGGCGAATGCGGGTGCCAATGTTTGCACTCTGCCTGCTGTGCCAACGATTGTGTCTGAATAGGACTCATTTTGGACCTCTCAGAATTTGATTTCCATCTGCCGGATGAACGCATTGCGCTTCGTCCGGCTGAACCACGTGATGCCAGCAGGCTACTCGTCAAAATTGGCAACCAGCCGATCAAAGACGCNGTGTTTCGCGATATTGGAGATTTCCTGAAGCCTGGAGATTTGCTGATTGCGAATAATACCCGCGTTTTCCCCGCCTTGTTATTTGGGCAGAGGCTGGCGCGCGACCTCAACGGTCAGGATATAGATGTTCAAGTCAATCTTCTTGAGAAAGATGAATGTGGCACATGGGTGTGTCTCGCACGCCCTGGTAAGCGCTTGAAAGAGGGTGACCGCATCAGATTTTCTGAATCGCTGTCTGCCGTGCTTGTAGAGAAACGTATGCTTGGAGAGATCAGGCTCGACTTCGACATGCCCGAGCCTGATTTCTGGGCCGCCATTCATGAAATAGGCCGCATGCCGATCCCGCCATACATCGCGAAAAAGCGCGCCTCAGATGCCCAGGATCATGCAGACTATCAAACCGTTTATGCCGATCAGGCCGGTTCAGTCGCCGCGCCCACCGCCGGCCTCCATTTCACCGCGCCNCTGATCGAGTCTCTCAAAAAGCAGGNCATCAATATGAAGTTTGTTACGCTTCACGTTGGTGCAGGGACCTTTGCACCTCTCACAGATGAGGCCTTGTCTCGGGGAAGCCTTCATTCNGAATGGTGTGAAGTGAGCCCNGAGACCGTCGCCGCTGTCAGAGCGGCCAAANCANATGGGAATAGGGTGATAGCGGTCGGCACAACGGCACTAAGGACGCTGGAGGCCCGGTCANCCCAAACAGGTCAACTCGAAGCCGGAGCGGGTGAAACCGACATATTTATTCAACCGGGCTATGAGTTCAAAACGGTGGATGGCCTCGTCACCAATTTTCACCTCCCGAAATCCAGCCTCTTCATGCTGGTAAGCGCTCTGATGGGAACTGACATCATGCAATCTTGCTATGCGCACGCGATAAAATCCGGCTATGGGTTCTATTCCTATGGCGATGCCAGCCTCCTGATACCCAATGACTGACTTTCCTTTCCAGATTCACGCCCGTGACGGCCGTGCACGCCGGGGCACGCTCAAGACGGCTCGTGGCAACATAAGAACGCCTGCTTTCATGCCGGTCGGCACAGCGGGCACTGTGAAGGCGCTCTATACCGATCAGGTATCGGATGCCGGCGCTGATATATTGCTCGGCAATACCTATCACCTTATGCTCAGACCGGGCAGTGATCGGGTCGAACGGCTGGGTGGTCTTCACAAGTTCATGCGGTGGGANAAACCCATCCTGACCGATTCTGGCGGCTTTCAGGTCTGGTCCCTCGCTGGACTGCGAAAAATGACCGAGGATGGGGTTTCATTCAAATCGCATATTGACGGGTCGCAGCATTTCCTGAGCCCGGAGCGCTCTATCGAGATACAGGCTGATCACCTCGGTGCTGATATCTCCATGCAACTCGATGAGTGCACGAACTACCCAGCTCCCCATGATGAGGCCAAGTCATCCATGGAGATGTCTCTCAGATGGGGCGCGCGATCGAAAGCCGCTTTTGGCGAGCGGGAGACGCAGAACCTGTTTGGGATCGTCCAGGGGTCAGATTTCGAGGATCTTCGTCAGCAATCGGCCGAAGGGCTGAGAGAGATCGGTTTTGGAGGCTATGCGATTGGCGGGTTGGCTGTGGGAGAAGGACATGACCGCATGGTTGAAGTCATTGATTTTACTGAGCCACATCTGCCGCAGGATCGGCCCAGATACCTGATGGGNGTTGGCAANCCAATCGACATTCTGGAAGCGGTGGCTCACGGCGTGGACATGTTTGACTGCGTCTTGCCCACGCGGTCGGGCCGTCATGGTCAGGCATGGACCTGGGATGGGCCGATCAATCTCAAGAATGCCCGATTTGCCGAAGATGACTCTCCGCTCGATCCAGACTCTCATTGTCCGGCCAGCCGGGACTATTCGAAGGCTTATCTGAACCACCTTTTCAAGGCGGGCGAATATCTCGCGCCTATGCTTCTCTCCTGGCATAACACCGCATTTTTTCAGGCTCTGATGCAGCGCCTGAGGGACGCAATTGAGGCGGGGACGTTTGATGACGTCCGAGCCGAGCTTAAAAGTCGCTGGATCCGACCCGATTCGGAATAAGGTTTGTAGGACNGGCTTGCGGTTGCGGTCTCTCCAGNGGGTGCGAGCCATCATAGCGGATGGGAGCACTATCGGGGGTTAGAGAGTCCATGGATATCGGATACGGGGCTGCAGGGTAGGTACATCCTCGCCCGGCGCCAATCCCCTTGAGGTAGGATCGCCGATGTCGGGCAGTATCATAGGCGGCTTGAAGTTTCTTTGCATGTGACGCCGCGCCTGTTGCCTGACGGATAACGCCTCGGAAGGGGATGAATGACCGCGCTTCAGACGACACCTGGTCGAGCGCAAAATCTGAAGCTCTCTCAGATAGTTTTGGGTCTGTATCGATATTATCCTGCGCCAGTTTCAGCTGCACATCGACATCATTCTCAAGAACGGTATCGAGCTTTCTCACCTCNCTGGCNATCGTCTCACATCTGAAATCNGGGAGCGGGTCGTATGGCGTTTTCAGATCTGCGATCAGTNCCGGAATCGCATCACGNCGAAGGTTTAAATCCTCGAGTGGCGCTAGCGCTGCATCACCCAGCCCGTCGCGCGTCTGCTTCAGAGTTGAAACTGTCGTGTCGCGACTTGATTCGATTATGCCGCGATCCTGCGCGCTTTGTGGAGAAACCACGCTCCGCTCCTGAGCAGATGCCGAATGCGCAGCNAGAAGTGCTACAAGGCTAAAAACAATAGACTTTTCTGCAAATNCCATTGGTGTCTGATCCAGTCTTCACTGATGAATAGTCTTAAGACCGAAGAATGGCGAAAAAAAGTATCGAAATGCGGCAGTCTGTTCATTGACCCGCAACGTTCGTGAGTCTATATGCCCCCCTCGGTCGTGCCCATAGCTCAGTCGGTAGAGCAACTGACTTTTAATCAGTGGGTCGCAGGTTCGATTCCTGCTGGGCACACCATTCTCCCCAAATAACCGTGAACCGTTCTTCGAAAAAAAGAAGAAATGAAACCAATTGGCCGGTGACTGGTTGTTCAATGGAAGAAAAGTTTCGGATGGTCTGGTGGGCGATACTGGGATTGAACCAGTGACCCCTGCCGTGTGAAGGCAGTGCTCTCCCGCTGAGCTAATCGCCCAGACCAATGCGAGCGCCTCGATATGCAGGTTTTGTATTCGCGTCAACCGGTGATTCTTTTTCTACTCTTGAGGAGTAGTTGAAGATGAAAAATTATTTATATTTAAAAAAATGCCGAAAACACGCGACTAAACAAGACAAAAATGGGGCGAAATTTGTTTATATTGGGATGATGCTTGATCTGTTTGGATCGGTTTTATATCTCACCTACAGGCCGCAAAAGACGGCTACCAGGATCAGGAAGGGCACAAGACATAATCTTTGATCCAGGAGAAAGAGAATGAGTGGAGACTTTTGCACTACTGATGGTGCCAGAAAACTCAAAGATAAAATTGAAGCGTATTGGCGCGAGCGCGGCTATGATGTGGACATCGACCTGGTTGAAGCTGGCTTTATTGCAGCGATGAGGTCAGGCCGCACTGACGTCCGAAGCAATATGGTAAATGGTATGCCGACACGTCGTGANAGAAATGACGACGCTATCGTTCGGCAGCCAAAGCAGAAGATGGAAATGAGNGCGGCTAACTGGCTTGGTTAATCCANGTCTCAAGCACGCTCGTCAGAGTATCAGCGGNGTCCAGCTTCTGGAGTATCTCGCACTGNTCNATNGCATCGTCCGCATANCCATANGTCATGAANATAAAGGGGATCCCCGCCGCNTGGGCTGCTTTGCCGTCCGTCGAAGAGTCCCCAATCATGATCGCATTTTCAAGTGAGCCGTCGGCAAGGTCGACGGCTTCTTTTATGTGTGCTGCTGCAGGTTTCTTCTGCGAAGCTCTGTCAGCACCGACAATTGAATCGAAGTACTGGGTAAGATTGAGCGCTTGAAGGACTTCTTCTGCCAGGGCTTGGGTCTTGTTGGTGCAAACGGAGAGTCTGGCGTTTCTTGACTTGCAAAGTTTGAGGCAGGTTTCAATGTCGTCAAAAGGCCGGCTCAGATCAGCGATATGAGCGACATAATATTCAAGGAAGCTCTCATGCAGCCGCGTGACGCTCGCCTCATCCAGTTCTATTTCAGACAGCTCAGCTGAGCGCTTGATCATCGCGCGCGCACCATGGCCGATCGCATGCCGGATAGTGTCGAGACTGACGGCCTTCAAACCGTCGAGCTCAAATGCGTAAGAGAGTGCCGCATGCAGATCAGGCGCAGTGTCGATAAGCGTTCCATCCAGGTCGAATACAATTGTCTTGTTGGCCCAGGGCACGACTCTCTCCTAAACACATTGATTGACCCACCCTCTACAGGGTGTAATCCCTTTCGGTAAGGGGGCTTCAAGGGAGAATTACCATGCCGAGAGCTGCAGTTATTCTGGCAGCGGGTAAGGGAACTCGCATGCGTTCGAAGACCACAAAGGTGCTGCACAAAGTCGGTGGGCGCATGATGGTTGACTGGTCTCTGGCGCTGGCAGAAACCTTGATGTGCGACCGCCGTGTTCTTGTCATTGGTACGCATTCTGACGATCTGAAAGAGATCGCAGGAGACAGGGTTGGCGCTGATCATATTGCAGTCCAGGATCCACCGATGGGGACGGGGCACGCCGTAAGTTGCGCGCGCGAGGCGTTAGCGGGCTTTTCGGGTTATGTCGTGGTTCTGTATGCCGACACTCCACTCCTGCCGGCCGACGCCGTTGAGGCGGCTTTCACTGCTCTGGAGCAGGGCAATGATATTTCNGTGCTTGGTTTCAACGCACATGAGCCCGGAGGTTATGGTCGCCTGATTTGTTCTGACGACGGCGAACTTCTCCGGATCGTTGAGGCGAAAGATGCCTCAGACGAAGAGCNTGCGGTGACCTTCTGTAATTCAGGAGTTCTCGCTGCGCGGTCTGAACATTTGTTCGATCTTTTGAGCAAAGTGACGAATAACAATGCCAAGGGCGAATACTATNTGACCGATATCATTCAGCTGGGCCGTGAGGCCGGGTTGAAGGCAACGGCTGTTGCCTGCGAAGAGGATGACGTNCTGGGCGTGAACTCCAGAGTACANCTCGCAGAAGCTGAAGCGGTATTTCAGAAGCAGCGCCGCAACGCTCTTATGGAGTCAGGCGTGACGATGATCGACCCTGAGNCCGTATATGTTTCCGCAGACACCGAAATTGGCTCTGATGTGACGCTGGAGCCCAATGTCTTTATCGGGCCAAAAGTGAAAATCGGCGATGGAGTNACGATCCGNGCGTTCTCTCACCTCGAAGGATGCACAATCGGCCCNAAAAGTCAGATTGGCCCCTTTGCCAGGCTTCGACCTGGAGCGTTTCTTTCTGAAGGCGTGCATATCGGGAATTTTGTTGAAGTTAAAAATGTAGAGATTGGGCCGGGATCCAAAGCCAATCACCTCTCCTATCTTGGAGATGGAAAGATCGGTTCATGTTCGAATGTCGGTGCCGGAACGATTTTCTGTAACTATGACGGATATTTCAAACATCAGACAGTGATCGGCGATAATGCATTTGTTGGATCCAATTCTGCNTTGGTGGCGCCTGTCACCCTTGGCGATGGTAGCTTCGTTGGCTCTGGAAGTGTCGTAACTGATGATGTACCGGATGACGCATTGGCGTTAGCGCGCGGCCGTCAGACGAATATCGAAGGCTGGGCGAAGACGTATCATACTGAAATGAAAGCAAGAAAGAGTCAGGACGGGTAATGTCTCAGGATGACGCGAAGCGGAACGCGGCAGCTGCTGCGATGGATTATGTCGAAGACGGCATGACGATCGGCCTTGGCACCGGCTCCACGGCAGCCTTTTTTGTCGAGTTTCTCGCTGATGAAGTCGCTGATGGTCTGTCGATCAAAGGNGTGCCCACATCCGAAGCGACACGTGAGCTGGCTGAAAAGCATGGCATCCCTCTGACACCCGTTGAGCANGTTGAGCGCATTCATCTGACGGTGGANGGCGCTGANGAAGTCGACCCNCAGGCCAACCTGATCAAGGGNGGNGGNGCGGCACTCCTGCGGGAGAAGATTATTGCGAATGCCTCAGATCATATGGTCGTGATTGCAGACTCAGCCAAAGCTGTGGACGTGTTGGGGAAATTTCCCTTGCCGGTGGAAGTGACCCCCTTTGGTTTCACCATCACGGCAAAAAAAGTCTATGACGCCCTTTGCGCAACAGGTGTCAGCAAACCAAATGTGAAGCTTCGCGAGCAGGGATCACGCGGTAAGCCGCTGGTGACTGATGGCGGCAATTACATTCTGGACTGCGAATGCAAGGCTATTCCTGATGTGCGCGCGACGGCCGTTGCGCTGTCCATTATTCCCGGGGTTGTCGAGCACGGTCTGTTTCTCGGAATCGCCCGAACGGTGATCCTTGGAGATGATGACGGCGCTGAGATCCTCGAATTCGAAGGGTAAGTATTGAATATGAGTTTTGACTACGACCTGTTTGTCATCGGTGCAGGATCGGGCGGCGTACGTGCTGCGCGTCGGGCGGCGCTTGCGGGCGCGAAAGTTGCGATTGCTGAGGAATATCGTATCGGCGGCACATGTGTGATCCGCGGATGCGTGCCGAAGAAGTTCATGGTCTATGCGAGTGAATTCGCAGAGCATCTTGAGCATGCGAAAGGCTTTGGATGGTCGCTGGGCGAGGTCTCCTTCGACTTCAAGANGTTCATGAACTCCATGCATGCTGAAGTCGATCGTCTTTCTGGTATCTATCTGAGAAATCTCAACAATTCTGGCGTCGATGTGTTCGAAGAACGCGCGGAATTNGTGGACAANAATACGCTGAAGCTTTGCGAGAGTGGAAAAACGATCTCTGCAGAGAAGATCCTGATTGCGACGGGTGGGACGCCGTGGCGCCCAGACGACCTCGAAGGTGTGGAGCATACAATCACATCTGATGAGGTATTTCACCTGAAGGAGCTGCCCAAGCGCATTACCGTCGCAGGTGGCGGGTATATTGCCTGTGAGTTTGCGGGTGTGTTTGCGGGCCTTGGGGTCGAAACCTGTCTGGTTTATCGCGGCGAGACTGTCCTCAACGGGTTTGACTGGGATGTCCGAACTCACGTTCACGAAACGCTAAAGCGGAAAGGCGTGCGCGTTGTCACTAAGGCAATCTTCGACTCGATTTCAAAGGACGAAGAAACGGAATGCCTGACGGTGAAGTTGAGCAATGGCGACGATATCGAAACAGACGTTATTCTGATGGCTACGGGACGCCGGCCTGCAATTGACGGTCTTGGTCTCGAAAAGGCGGGCATTCGGACAACTGAACACGGCGCGATTGATGTCGATGAGTATTCGAAAACGAATATCGACAACATCTGGGCTGTCGGCGACGTCACAAACCGTATGAACCTGACGCCTGTGGCGATCCGGGAGGGCCAGGCGTTTGCCGAGACTGTCTTCCAGAATGAGGCCAGTCATTTCGAGTATGACAATGTTCCATCTGCCGTCTTCACCCAGCCGCCCGTGGGCACTGTGGGGCTGACCGAAGAAGAGGCGCGTCANCAGTTTGATGGGGTCGATATTTATAAGACCACATTCAAGCCGATGAAGAATGCGCTTTCAGGCGACGAAGATCGTGTGTTGATGAAACTCGTGGTCCGCCAGAGTGATGAAGTCGTTGTGGGGTGCCATATTGTGGGGCCAGAAGCACCTGAAATTATTCAGGCGGTAGCAATCGCAGTGAAAATGGGCGCGACGAAACAGGATTTCGATCGAACCTGTGCGCTTCATCCATCAATGTCGGAAGAGCTTGTCACAATGCGCGAGAAATATGTTCCCCCTGAGCTCGCCTGAGTGGGGTGCATATTTTTTGAGTGGTTTGTTATACTCAATTCTAGACAATACTGAGTTACAGCAAGTCACATGACTGTAGCCATTTTTGGGCCGGACGAGAAAATACATTCTATTTTGACCATATTGTCGCGCCTGTAGAGAAATATACTTGCGCAAAAACGGGTCACATGGTGTTGTCCGCCCCTTCATGGAGAGAGATATGTCCTGGACGCCATCATCCTGGCGCGCGAAGCCAGCCAAACACATTCCGGAAGATTATCCGGACAAAGCCCAACTGCAGCAGGTCGAGAACCAGCTNGCCAGCTANCCGCCGCTTGTTTTTGCNGGCGAAGCGCGGCGTCTGCGCAGCCGTCTGGCAGACGTTGCAGCAGGGAAAGCGTTCCTGCTACAGGGCGGTGACTGCGCTGAGAGCTTTAANGAGTTTCATCCGGACGCTATTCGCGACACATTCCGTGTGATCCTTCAAATGGCCGTTGTCCTGACTTTTGCCGCAGAAAAGCCAGTGGTGAAAGTTGGACGTATTGCTGGCCAGTTNGCCAAACCGCGTTCGAGTGCTGTGGAGACNATTGGTGGCGTGGAGCTGCCCTCTTATCGCGGCGATATCATCAATGGTATGGATTTTTCCGAAGAGACCCGACGACCGGACCCGACGCGTCTGCTTCAGGCCTATTCTCAGTCAGCGGCGACGCTGAACCTTCTGCGTGCATTCTCGCAGGGCGGCTATGCCGACCTGAACAACGTCCATCGATGGATGCTGGGTTTCATTGAGCGTTCGTCTCAAGGCGAGAAGTACGAGGCGCTTGCTGATCAGATTTCCAAGTCCATGCACTTCATGCGCGCTTGCGGCGTGACACCTGAATCAACGCCAAACTTGCAGCANGTTGAGTTCTACACGTCTCATGAAGCACTTCTTCTNGGCTATGAAGAAGCCATGACNCGNGTNGATTCNACGACNGGNGACTGGTACGATACGTCNGCGCACATGCTCTGGATTGGTCACAGGACCCGTCAGATTGATCACGCACATGTCGAATTCTGCAAAGGCGTAAAAAACCCGATTGGTATCAAATGCGGGCCAGGCCTCGAGACAGATGAACTACTCCGCCTGATCGAAACGCTGAATCCGAAGGACGAAGCCGGGCGAATTGTGCTCATCGCACGCTTCGGATCCGAGAATGTCCGCGAGGGGCTGCCGTCTCTCGTGAGAAGCGTGAATGCGTCCGGCCGGAAGGTGGTCTGGTCGTGTGATCCTATGCACGGAAACACGCTCAAGACTGAAAACGGCTTCAAGACCCGNCCCGTAGATCGCATTTTGTCCGAAGTACGCGATTTCATCGATATCGTATCGGCTGAGGGGGCATATCCCGGCGGTGTCCACTTCGAAATGACCGGGCAGGATGTCACTGAATGCATTGGTGGCGCTCAGGCCATTTCCGAGAACGATCTGTCGTCGAGATATCACACACACTGTGATCCTCGTCTCAATGGCGAACAGGCACTTGAACTTGCCTTCATGATCGCAGAGAAGCTCCAGTCCATGACTCAACAGTCTGGAATTCAGGAACAGGCAAAATCCATCGCCTGATAAGGAGTTAAAGCCATGTCCAGGCGGGAATGGCCCGCTTGGGCCCGCTTGTCGGATGTCATTGATCTACTCAAGCTGTCACTGCCGATCGCGGTTTCGCGGTCGGCTTTTATGCTTATGTTGCTCACTGACACGATCGTCCTGGGGCGTAACGCCCCTGAAGAGGTCCCCTATATTCTGATCGCCTGGTTCCCGGTCAGCGTGTTTATGGGCGCTGCCATGGGTCTTATGCTAGGCGTGTCTGTTATCACGGCAGAGCTTTCAGGTAGGGGAGAAGCCAGCGATACCGGGCGGGTTTTTCGTCGGGGTGGCCTGGTTGCGCTCGTCTTCGGAGCTGTCGCAGCAGCCTTCCTTTTNGTGGGAGCGGCACCGCTTTTTCGTNTATTGCAGTTTGAGGGCGAGATGCATGCCGGCGTCACATCTGTGGCCCGCATTCTCTCCATCGCGCTGATCGCTCAGCTTCTCAACTCAGCCATTGGTTTCTATCTGGAAGCTCTGCGCCGACCGACATTTGTCGCCGTCGTGATGTATTGCGGCGTTGCCTTCAACATCGCATTCGATCTTGTTTTTGTCGCTGGCTGGTTTGGCTTCCCAANAATGGGGGCAACTGGCGTAGCCATGGCGACGGCGGGAACCAGCTGGTGCATGTTCCTAGTTTTTCTCGCTGTGGCTTTCATCGCAACGCCAGCCTTCAAGCCATCTGCTCCGGCACCACCCGGTGAGTTCTCGCGACAGTTTAAGGTCGGAACGGGCATGGTCATCAGCAATGTCGCTGAATTCGGTTCCTTNAACTTCACGCATGTGGTGGCTGGATGGATCAGCGTTGTTGCTGCGACGCTGTACGGCATGGTCTTCCAGGTGATCGGGTTTGTGTTCATGCTGTTTCTGGGTTTGGGAACGGCAACAAGCGTTCGAGTAGCGGAGCGGTACGGCAGATCTGATCCGGACGGCGTCGTTAACGCGTCACGCCTCGGTGTCGTGACCTGCATCATGGTCGGTGTAACAGCAGCTGTCGGGTTGCTGATGGCCCATGATCTGATTGCGCTGGTGTTTGTGCAGAGAGATGCAGAAGTAGGGGGTGTTCTGCTTCATCCGATGTTGGCTAGTCTGGTGACGTTCGCAGCCTTCATTCTGATTTTTGACGGCCTTCAGAATGTTGCTGCGCTTGCCTCTCGCGCGCGAGGCCTCGCCTGGCTCCCTGCAGGCATTCATATTGGCAGCTATATGTTCGTGATGGTTCCGCTGGCTTACGTCTTCGGAGTGGGAATGGGGCGAGGCGTGCAAGGCATGCTGGAGGCTGTTCTAATAGCNTCAGTCATCGCATCGATCTTGCAACTGATCGTGCTTGAAAAGTTTGCGCGACGGCTTCCGGAATCAANAACGGCTGAGGAGTNATCCTCAGCCGTTTGGCGTTTCTAATTCCGGAATGGAATTAAAGCTCGCGGAGCGGCTTTGCTGGTTTGAAGTTCACAACCGTTTTAGCCGGGATCTGAATCTTCTCACGTGTAGAAGGGTTGATGCCTTCACGAGCAGCACGCTCTTTCGTCGCGAATGTGCCGAAGCCAGCAATCGTGACTGAGTCTTTTGATTTGAGCGCCTCAGCAATCACGTCGAATGCGGCATCAAGAACTGCAACTGCATTTTTCGGCGTTGTGTCGCATTTCTCGGCAACGGCTTTGGAAAGATCTGATTTGTTCATTTGGTTCTCCTCAACGAAACGCTGACAACATGTATTGAGTAGCAAGTCAGATTCGTCAAAGGAATTGCANGGGAAAACCGCGTAAAACCGGGCGATTTCTGCAGAAACCCGGGTTCTCCACAGCGATTTTNGTGATTTNTCNGGTCTGAGGCACGTCTCGGTTGAAGTTTGATAGCCGAAAATCCGAGATCGAATCATTTCTTTCGTACGCTGAGACGAAAAAACAGCATGTCTGCCGAACCCTACTGTCTAAAGATTGCTGGCCTGGGCAAAATAGAGACGAAGCATTCTGCAACCCGAGAGGGAAACATCCTGGTCCGCCAGTTTGAGGCGGCAATCAGCGGNAATTCTCGCGTTTCCTTCAGCACTCATACCTGTGTAGGAAACTGCAATAGTCTTTGATTGGTTGAACCCAGTCGGAGTTGTTAGAGGCTCACCCCTTTCCAGCCTAACAGGAGCGCATAGTGTCAAAACTCAAGGTCGGAGTCGCCGGCGCCGGCGTGTTTGGAACNTATCACGCGCAAAAAGCTGCAGCGTCTGCCTCGACCGAGCTATCCGGCATTTTCGATGTGGATGCGGCTCGCGGCGCGAAAGCAGTTGAGCCATTCGGCGTGGAAAGTTTTACAGATTATTCCGAACTGCTCGAGCGNAGCGACGCGATNATTGTNGCTGTTCCAGCCACCTATCATGCCGAACTCGTAGAGGCAGCGCTGAATGCCAATCGCCATGTATTGGTCGAAAAGCCTCTGGCGCTTCATGAGGTAGAAGCGAGAAAGCTCGCCGGGACTGCTGTTTCAAACGGACTGATCCTGCAGGTCGGCCACCAGGAACGCTTCGTTGCAAAGGCAATGGGCATGTTTCGGATTGAGGAGCCACCGCTAAGCCTGGAGTCGGTCAGATATTCGCCGCCATCGCCTGAGGGGCGTGCGGGAGATGTTTCTGTCATCTGGGATTTGATGATTCACGATCTTGATCTTGCAGGCTGCCTGATCGACGGACAGTTTCAGGACGTCTCGGCCGCTGGCCGGAAACTCCACACAGATCATCTGGACGAGGCCTCCGCAGAGTTCACCTATTCAAGCGGNGCAAAAGCTGTTCTCAAGGCGAGCCGGGCAGCTAAAGCGCGAGAACGCTCCATGCGGGTGGTTTANGAGTCGGGCGAGATCAGCGTGAATTTTCTGACGCGCGAAGTCGTCAACACGACGCCTTATGATATTCAGGTCGACGTATCTGCATCATTGCCGGACCCGCTGGGCGCTGCAGATGAGAGCTTCTTCAGATCTTGTCAGGGTCATCAGAGTTCACCCGTTCCTGGGCACGGCGCTGTACGNGCTGTGGCTATGGCAGAGGCAGCAGAAGCAAAAGCGCTCTCCTGACGCTTTGTTCTTTCTGAATCAGCGTGTAATGGGGCGGCATGGCAACTCCTTTGAAGATCACCGTCGCTCAGCTCAATCCCATTGTTGGAGATATTTCCGGCAATTTGGAGCTTGCAAAGCATGCTCTGGAACAGGCGCGTAAAGACAAAGCAGACCTGCTCGTTTTTCCCGAGCTATTTCTTCTCGGCTATCCGCCAGAAGATCTGGTTCTGAAGCCGCGCGTAGCTGAAGCCTGTGAAGATGTATTGATAGCTCTTGAAGAGGGATTGTCTGCCTCGGATCCAGCCATCTTGATCGGTGCTCCCGTTCNCCGAGGCGATCATGTTTTCAACAGTACGGTGCTATTGCGCTCAGACACTGATCGCCAGCACTGGGATAAGCACGAATTGCCAGACTACGGCGTTTTCGATGATAGTCGTGTCTTTCAGTCNGGCGAACTCGGTTCGCATTGCTTTGANCTCAATGACGTAAAAATCGGTGTCGCCATTTGCGAAGACATCTGGTTCACCACCTTGCCTCAGCAAATACGAGCAGAAGGCGCACAGCTTTTACTCGCCATCAATGCATCTCCATGGCGGCGTACGATTCATCAGGAGCGGATGACGGCGTTTTCAGCGTGGGAGGGAGAGGACCTCCCTTATCTCTTCATCAATCAGNCNGGAGCACAGGATGAGTTGGTTTTTGATGGCGCGTCCTATGCTTGGACGGCCAAGACACGACACCAATGGCTGATTGGCGATTTCCAGACCGGAATAAAAACGGTTGGATTTGATGCTGAGGTCGGAGNATTTGAGTTTGAAACNGGCGAAGCCCCGCGGTCTGGNCTGGCGGCTGACTATTTAGCNTCCGTCATTGCGCTTCGAGACTATGTCGAGAAAAACAGATTTCCTGGTGTCATCATCGGTTTGTCAGGCGGTATCGATTCCGCGCTCACCGCAGCTATTGCTGTCGACGCCCTTGGTGCGGACAAAGTCTGGTGTGTGATGATGCCATCGAAATACACCAGCCAGGATAGCCTTGAGGACGCCAAAGCCTGTGCAGAGGCGCTGGGCGTCCGCTATGGCAGTGTATCGATCGCACCTGGAGTTGATGCGCTCGATCAGATGTTAGCAGAGCAATTCGAAAATCAGNCTGAAGACACGACAGAGGAAAATATCCAGTCGAGACTTCGCGGCGTGACGTTGATGGCGCTCTCCAACAAGTTCGGGCAGATGGTCGTCACAACCGGCAACAAGTCTGAAATGGCCGTGGGTTATGCGACGCTGTATGGCGATATGTGTGGCGGCTACAATCCGCTCAAAGATTACTATAAAACTGAAGTCTTTCAGTTATCTGCGTGGCGAAATTCAGGCTTTACAGCCGGATTGCGNGGGCCGCNGGGGGAGGTCATTCCCAAGAGAATCATCTCCAAGCCACCGTCCGCNGAATTGCGTGAGGGGCAAACCGACCAGGACAGTCTTCCAGAGTATGAAGACCTGGATGATATCCTGCGTTGTCTCGTCGACTATGAGATGTCGGTAGAACGGATTATTGAACGTGGTCACGCGCGCGAAACCGTGAAGCGGATCGAGCACCTGCTTTACATTGCCGAATATAAGCGCCGCCAGTCTGCGCCGGGACCTAAGATTGGTGTCCGGAATTTTGGCCGTGACCGACGCTACCCGATTACAAACCGTTGGCGTGATGCTTAAATTCGTCGCCGCTAACGCCAGATGGCTTCTGGCGGGTTTATTTCTCTGTTTCTTTTCGGGCTTCGGACAGACCTATTTTATTTCGCTGTCGAATGAGACCATTCGGTCCGCGCTCGGTTTGTCGCACATGCAATTCGGACTGGCTTATTCGATTTCGACACTTGCCAGCGCAGTTTGCGTCTCTCAGTTCGGCTACCTGGCGGACCGGTGGTCCTCACGACGGGCTGCTGCTGTAACAATTTTCGGACTGGCACTCGCGTGCTTCGCAATGGCGTTTTCCGTCTACTCCCTGTTTATTCTGGTGATTTCTATTTTTGGCTTGAGACTATTCGGACAGGGTTTTTGCGGGCATGTCGCAATGACCTCGGCTGGCAAATGGTTCCTCAACAATCGTGGCAAGGCGGTCAGTATCGTTGGGCTCGGATTTCCGATCTCAGAGGCCGTTATGCCTGGCATTGCTGCTTTCGTGATTGCCGGTCTGGGCTTTAGCGTTCTTTGGGCAGGTGGGGCGGTGGTGCTTCTGCTTATTGCATTTCCTCTGATCGCACTGTTGCTTCGGATTGATCGTGTGCCTGACCAGGTCGCAAAAGCCTCCGACGGGCTGGATGTGGACGTCGAAGTTGTGCTGGACTGGACACGCAAACAGGTCTCACGGCGTCCTGAGTTTCATGCGCTTCTACTGGCCACGCTGTGTCCGCCTTTTATGGTGACAGCGTTTTTCTTTCACCAGCAACATCTGGCAGAAATCACGGGGTGGTCACCTGTCGTGATGGTGAGCTCCATGCTGTTTTTTGCCGTTGCGCAGGTCGTGTCGAGTCTTGTGACCGGCTGGGCGATTGATCGCTTTAAGGCGCGTCAGATATTGCCGTTCTACCTGCTGCCGCTTTCTCTGGCGCTTTTCATTCCAGGTTTTCTGCCTTCTGAAGCGATGATACCGGTTCTTTATAGCGGGCTTGGTATGACAGCGGGAGGCGCTGCGGCGCTTCTGGGTGCGCTGTGGCCTGAGTTGTTCGGGGCGAAATATCTCGGTGAAATCAGGGCGCTCGCTTATGCGGCCATGGTTGCATCGACCGCCGCTTCCCCCTTCCTGACAGGCTTTCTGATCGATCTGGGTGTGTCATTTAGCCATCAGCTCGCTTTCATGGGTGGATTTTCCCTCTTGGCGAGCGCACTCATGGGCCTTATCCAACCAAACCTCGCGCATCTGAACGCGAAACTGAAACCCCTAACTGCCGAATAGAAGCTATGTCCTCACCTGTCGTTCGCTTTGCGCCATCTCCAACTGGCCGCCTTCATGTCGGAAACGTGCGTACTGCACTGATCAACTGGCTTTTCGCGAAGGGGCAGGGTGGTAAATTCCTGCTTCGCATCGATGATACGGATGTTGAGCGCTCNACAAAGGCATATGAAGACGGCCTGAAAGCGGATCTCACCTGGCTGGGGCTTGAATGGGATGAGACGTTCAACCAGTCCGACCGTTTTGANAAGTATGATGCTGCGGTGGCNGAGCTGAAAGAAAAAGGTCTGCTCTATGCGTGCTATGAGACCCCTGAAGAACTTGAGCGCAAACGCAAGATCGCGCTGAGCCGTGGACGCCCGCCGGTCTACGACCGAGCAGGCCTGTCTCTGACTGATGAAGAAAAATCAAAGCTTGAGGCTGAAGGACGCCGCCCACACTGGCGATTTAAGCTCTCCGGGGATCGCGTCGAGTGGGATGACCATGTTCGCGGAAGTCAAAGCATTGATACTTCATCGGTGTCAGATCCAATTCTGGTGCGTGAAGATGGCAGCTATCTCTACACGCTCCCGAGCGTTGTCGATGACATCGAATACAACATTACCCACGTCGTNCGCGGCGAAGACCACGTTACCAATTCTGGCGCGCAGATCGAGATTTTCCGTGCTCTTGGCGGGAGTGCGCCGGATATGGCGCACACACCGCTGCTCATCGGCGCGGACGGGCAGGGGCTGTCAAAGCGGCTNGGCTCCCTTTCAATTGAGCAGCTCAGCCGGCAAGGCGTTGAGCCAATGGCCATTGCAAGCCTGCTCGCGAAAATCGGTACGAGTGACAATGTCGAGATCAAGGAGTCTCTGGATCAACTCAGCTCCGAATTTTCATTCGAAAAGATCGGGCGGGCACCGGCGCGCTTTGATGATGCCGAACTGATGAAACTCAATGCGGCACTCCTCATGGANNTGCCCGCGGCGGAAGCTGTGGAGCGCCTGANGGGGGCAAACCTTGTTCCGNACGATGTGGACGCTGAATTATTNTGGGAGACGATCAAGGGCAATATCNCTGTCTTTCCGGAAGCNCGGGGTTGGTCAAACATCCTCTTTGGTTCGATNGAAACGCCGNACGCCGGTGATGAGGACAGGGAATACATCGCTTTGGCGCTCGCTGAGCTNCCTGAAGGACCTTATGACCTCGACAGCTGGAGTCAGTGGACCAACNAACTGAAAGCGAAATCGGGACGCAAAGGACGCGGTCTGTTCATGCCNCTGNGGAAAGCTCTGACAGGNGAAGAACGCGGCCCGGAAATGAACCGCGTTATGGTCCTGCTGGGTGAAGANCGNTGCCGTCAGCGNCTCNCNGNNTAGGCANNCTATCTGTNACATNTGCTTNGATCTGGATATGAGCGCCTNNATNGCCTCNTCCGGGCTTTTCGCGTGAGCAAAGAGGTCAAGAAANTCGGCGGGCGTAAATTTCCCGCCGACGATATGGTCCATGAGCTCGAAAAATGGATCCCAGAACTCGCCTTCATCCAGAAAAGCCATGGGCTTACTGTGAAGGCCGAGGCGGGCCCATGAGAGCATNTCNACCGCNTCTTCGAGCGTTCCAATGCCGCCCGGAAGNACAATAAAAGCNTCGCTTTCNTCNTACATCATCTGTTTGCGNTCATGCATGGTATCNACAATCCNGTGCTCAACAGAATCNAAGATGCGCTCCTTGCTAAGAAGGAAGCGCGGCATGACGCCGAGGACAGCGCCTCCAGCATTGTGAGCCGCCGTCGCCGCAGCACCCATCAGGCCGACGCTTCCTCCGCCATAGACGAGGCGGTAGCCACGATCAGCAAGCGTGGCGCCAAGGCGCTGTGCAAGGTCGAGGTATTTCGGCTCCACATCGTTTGACGAACCGCAATACAGACAAATCGACTTCATAACTCTCTTCCGAATTCTGCGCCGGGCATCAGATTGAGGCCGACGCGATGAACAATTTTCTATCACTGGCAAGAATGTGACATTCTTCCTATCTGACAAGCATGAAATCTCTTTCACCGACAGACCAGGATGCCATCGAGTCAGCAGAAGGTGGTATCCCTCGAGCACTCTATCGCGTTGGTAGCGTTCTGGCTCATCCCTCTTTGCAGCGTTGGCGCGTGCGGATGATTATCGCACTGGCGCTGACGGTAGGATCGAAATTCCTGAGTGTTGCCGCTCCACTTTATCTTGGAGATGCAATCACAAAAGCGACTCAGCATCAGCCGGGCGAATCGATGACGCCTCTGTTCATGGCGCTCGGGCTATTTGTGGGCATCAGATATATTTCGACCGCGTTCCCGCAAATTCGGGACGCCATGTTTGCGCCGGTTAGTCAGGACGCCAAGCGACATTTGTCCGTCGAGGCGTTTGGCAAAGCACAAAAGCTGTCGCTCGGCTTTCACCAGACCCGACGCTCAGGGGCGTTAAACCGGATTATTGAACGGGGATCTGGAGCCATGGACGTCATTCTACGTTTCCTGGTGTTTAATATAGGCCCCACGCTGATCGAACTGGCGCTTGCTGCGATTGTTCTGGCTGTTACCTATTCGCCAGTGCTCTCACTGATCGCCATTGCTACGATTGCGGTCTATATCGGTTTTACCCTCATCGTGACTGAATGGCGCGCGCAACAGCGACGTACGCTTAATACCGCGGATACGGAATTGAGAGCGCGATCTATGGATAGTCTCACCAATTTTGAAACGGTGAAGGCTTTTGCGGCTGAGGAGCGGGAAACTGGCCGGTTCGACATAGCATTCCAATCGTATAACCAGCGCTATAATGAAACGATCCGGTCCCTGGCTTTGCTAAATAATGGCCAGGAGCTGATCATGAACCTCGGTCTGCTTGCGATGTTGGGCTGGACAGGTTGGCAGGTCGCATTGGGCAATCTCGAGGTTGGCGCTCTCGCTGCGGTATTTGCCATGCTTCTCAATCTATATCGGCCCCTCAACATACTGGGGTGGGGATGGCGAGAAATCCGACAGGGAGTCGTCGATCTTGAGAAAGTGTTTGGGCTGATGGCCATGGTGCCAGAAGTCGACGACCGGCCGGATGCCAGGCCACTCAAAGCTGCAGAAGGCGCCGTGACGTTTGAAAATGTCAGCTTTAGTCACGATGGGCGGTTTCAGGGGCTGAAAGACGTCTCGTTCGAAATTGAACCCGGCCGCCATCTTGCGATCGTTGGCCCATCTGGATCCGGAAAGTCCACACTCCTGCGTCTGCTATTTCGTTTCTTTGATGTCGAAGACGGCGCGATCCGGATCGATGGACAGGATGTCAGAGACCTCTCTCAATCAAGCCTGCGCCGGGAGCTCGGGATCGTTCCGCAGGATGTGGTCTTATTCAACGACACCATTCGAGAGAATATCCTTTACGGACATCCCGAAGCCACTCAGGCAGAGCTTGAAGCCGCAGCCCAGCGTGCTCAGCTCTTGGAGTTCATTGAAAGCTTGCCAGATGGATGGAACACGCGAGTTGGCGAACGCGGCCTGAAACTATCAGGTGGCGAGAAACAACGAGTAGGCCTCGCGCGGGTGATTCTGAAGGACCCCGGCATTCTCGTCCTTGATGAGGCGACTTCAGCGCTTGACAGTCAGACAGAAGCGCGTGTGCAGGCGGCGATCTCCGAGGCATCTAAAGGCCGCACAACCCTTACGGTTGCACATAGACTGTCCACTATCCGAAACGCAGATCAGATTATTGTGCTGAATGAGGGTCGCATTGAGGAATCCGGCTCTCATGAGGCACTTCTATCGCAAAACGGTCTATATGCTGATATGTGGAAAACGCAGAGTTCGCAGGGCGATGAAGATCGTCAGACAGTCTCGATTGAGGAGTGAAAACCAGCATGGCCAAAAAAAGTTTTTCGACCAGGCTTCCATGGTATCGCGCAGAATTCGATCTCGAAGGGCTTGGCTTTGGCGCTCTGGCCCTTGTTCTGGCCATCATCCTCGGCGGGCTTCACTGGATACTGTCCTTTATCGTTATCCTGATTTTCTTCGCCATTTTGTTTGCTTCTCGCGATGCGGATCGAACCTCACCTGAGGGAGAGGACATCGTTCTGGCGCCGTGTGATGGTGTTGTCGAAAGCATTTCTCCTGTTTCGCCGCCACGAGAGCTCCGATGGGATACTTTGGAAGTTCAGCGCATTCGTATTTCGTCATCGCCATTTTCAGTGAACGGCATACGAGCGGCAATGACGGGTAAAGTCGATAGCTTTCTCGTTGAGCCGGGTGCGCCATCCTCACTGGCCCGAGATCCAGACGATTCTGACCTGAAGGAAGCGTTCCTTCTGACGAGGGATGAAAAGCACGCAGTTGGTCTCCGGGTCGCCACAGGGGGTCTTGGGCCACGTCTCGATATCGAACTCGAAACTGGAGACGGCGTTCGGGCCGGGCGCAAGATTGGCGTACGTCGTCTGGGTGGCTGGTGTGATGTCTTTGTTCCAGGCGCAGCTTCACTATCTCTAAAACCAGGCATGACGGTTGTGGGAGGTGAAACCATCCTCTGCAACCTCGCAGCGCTGAATGCGAGTTATGATCAGTCTCCGCGCAAAGCAACTGTCGTTACAGAAGATGCGATTCCATCTCCTGAAGTGCTGCCTGAGACCAGCGATGGAAAAGTTGAGCCCTCTGATGATTCGACACTTTCTGAAGACCCAAAGTCAGACCTTCCGGATCCGGAAGTGATGCCGGAGGAGGTCATTGAGGATTCGTCTTCGAAAGAGAAAAAGTCAGACGGCAAAGCGTGACTGTCAGGACTGGGATTTCTCTTTCTTGCCAAGCCAGTCAAACAACGGCTTGAGAGGGAAAGCCCAGGCAATACCGGCCACAGCAAAATAGATCAGCTGAACCCATCGCGGCGCATCGACAAGCATGCTGCCGACCGTAGCAGCCACTCCGATATAGGCTGCAAGAAATGCGATGATGATCAGCATGGCGATAAACTTGCGCATTGTCTCTCCTGACAGAAAGCCGCAGGGGCTCCGGTTCGGCTTGCCAAATTCTTCTGGAGCTGCATTTAGAACGCATGCCCCAAGACATCCAGTCACCGTCTCGTAACATTTCCAAGCCCGCTCGTTTATGGATGCGCCGCTGGCTCATTCTCATCGGTTTTCTGGTTTACGCGATGATCCTTGTTGGCGGGGCGACCCGTCTCACCGATTCAGGTCTTTCAATTACTGAATGGAAGCCGATTTCAGGCGCCTTGCCCCCGATGTCTTCGACCGAATGGACTAAGCTCTTCGACCTCTACAAACAGACGGCCGAGTTTCAGCTGCAAAACGCTTCAATGAATATGGCAGAGTTCCAGTACATTTATTGGTGGGAATGGGGGCACAGACTTCTTGGTCGGCTCATTGGGCTCGTGGCCGTGATCGGATTTGTCATTTTCATGATGCGCGGATGGTTGAAAGATGGCTGGGCCTTTCGATTCGGTTTTCTGATTGTGCTCGGTGGCCTTCAGGGCGCGATCGGTTGGTGGATGGTTGCAAGCGGTATCGGTGAAACGTCGCGCGTCGATGTCGCGCCATACCGACTGATGACACACTTCTGTCTGGCGCTTTTGATTATCGGGTTTATCGCCTGGTACTGGATGCAGCTTGGACAGCGATCAAAAATCGTCTCCAGAGTACCGCTTCCAGCTCTACCGGTCGTGTTGGCGGTTCTCATTTTTCTGCAAATGGCATCCGGTGCTCTGGTCGCGGGTCTTGATGCCGGCCGCACTTACACAGACTGGCCGATGATGGCGGGCGAGTTTGTGCCTCAGGGCTATTGGGCCTCGGAACTTGGCATCCGAAATATATTCGAGAACCACGCAACGGCGCAGTTCAATCACCGGATCATTGCCTATCTGATTACGATTTTGGCTGTTGTTGTCGCTTTTGTGGGACGCGAGCGATCAAACGTATACGGCACCAATTTCTTGTTGGCGGCGATTGGTGCACAGGTCTTGTGGGGAATTCTGACCCTGATGAACGCAGCGCCGCTTTCGCTGGCTCTGGTCCATCAGGGACTCGGCGTGATCGTTCTTATTGCCGCGATCAGGACGGTCTTTCGAGCGCGCTACTCAGTTTCGGCCGCCAATTGATCGAACAAATCGACACGATCAACGAAGATGAGCTGAGGCGGGCCAGCCGAATTCTGGCTTTCAACGGCAAGAAACCCGTTCGGGAAGCTGTCTTCGGTCCCGAGGTCACTGAGTACAAGGTGGCCAACCGTTTCTGGAGTTTCAGAGGACAGTCCCGCACGGAAAAAGACTTCCGCTGAGGCGCCTGTACTATCAGCGATCACGACATCGCCTCCCGACAGGCTGGCAGCGACCTGAATGACGTCGCCTTCCATGATCCCGCTGGCTTTCACGGGAACATCCGTGAGCGCGATAGAAATTGGTGTATTTTCAGCATCGCGGATCTCGAGGCCGAAGCCGCCTCCCGCGACGACCGCACCTGAAACGAGATCGCAGCTTGTCAGATATTTTTCAAAGCCAATCCGGTCTATCGGTTCGTAGATCAGGTTCTCGCCCTCGGCGCGCACGCGGCCGCGAATAAGTGTTGAGCTGTCCAGATCGGTCCAGTAGGCAACATTAAGGATTGCTCCGTCATAGTCTGCAGGGCTCGCACAGGTGCCCTGAATGGTTCCGGCCACCTCTGCATCAAGTCCAATCTCAATCGGCGCCTGTAGCCCGTCTCCGTACACGAAGAGCACCAAGCTGTCGGCATTACGGGATGCGCCAGGAAACAGAACAAGGTCTGCCCCCTGAATTGTTGCCAGCGTCCCAGATCCGAGGCTTCCCGTTCTATATGGGCCGGGTTCAGAAACTGGCGCGCCATCAAAGTCGATGAGTTGAAGGCCGCCATTTTCGAATCCGACAAGGAATTCAGCGCTACCTTCGTTAGCTACCGCAAAGGCTGAAAGATTTTCTTCGAGTTCACCTGTCTGCCAGATGATAGGTGCTTCAATCGCTGCAGTAGACGGAGTGGCCTCGTTTGCCTCGTCATTTCCGCTACATCCGGTTAAAAATAAAATCAGGCCGATTGCGGCTCCTTGATTGACAATCCCGTTCTTACGCATTAGTGACGCGCGCTCTGCCATTTAACAACACCTTCAAGAAAGGCTCCGAGTGGAGCAATGAAAACTTTTTTGGCCAAACCAGCTGAAGTCGAGAACAAGTGGATCGTTATTGATGCCACCGATGCCGTCGTCGGCCGTCTCGCGTCATATATCGCCAAGCGCCTGCGCGGCAAGCACCGTGCTGATTTCACGCCTCACGTTGATTGTGGTGATCATATCATCGTAATCAATGCTGATAAGGCCGTGTTTACAGGCCGTAAGCGTCAGCAAAAGAGCTATTTCCGTCACACCGGTTATCCGGGCGGTATCAAGGAACTGTCTGCAGATGCGATTCTGCGTGGTCGTTTTCCTGAGCGCGTCCTGAAACTGGCTGTGAAGCGGATGATGCCGCGTGAAAGCTCGCTTTCGCGTCAGCAATTCTCCAAGCTGCGCGTTTATGCAGGTGCTGAGCATCCGCATGATGCTCAACAGCCTGAAGTCGTCGACTTCAAATCCATGAACCGTAAGAACGAGAAAGCGGCGTAACGTATGTCTGATACCGTCGAAACCCTCGATGATCTGAAAAACCTCAGCGAAGATGGCGGCTCGCCAGAAGCTGTTGTGAACGTAGAGCCGAAGATCGATCAGTTCGGTCGCGCTTACGGCACAGGTCGTCGTAAATCTGCTGTAGCCCGCGTCTGGATCAAACCAGGCTCTGGTAAGATCACTGTGAACGGAAAAGATCAGGCTGAGTATTTTGCTCGCCCGGTTCTGCAGATGATCATTGAGCAGCCTCTGATCGCTGCTGAGCGTCGCGGTGAGTTCGACGTTATCTGTACTGTTAAAGGTTCTGGCCTCTCTGGTCAGGCTGGCGCTGTACGTCATGGCATTTCGCGTGCGCTTGTAGCTTATGAGCCTTCTCTGCGCCCAGTGCTCAAGCCATTCGGCTTCATGACACGTGACCCGCGTACGGTTGAACGTAAGAAGTACGGTCGTGCAAAAGCGCGTCGTAGCTTCCAGTTCTCGAAGCGCTAGGTCAGCTTACAAGACTTATGCAAGGGCGCTTCCGAGGAGGCGCCCTTTCTGTATCTGGAGGGTGGAATGTCGACAAAGTCTGTGAAGGCGGCAGTGCTGGGTGCAAGCGGGTATACGGGCGCCGAAATGCTCCGACTTGTTGCTGCACACCCTCACATTGAAGTCGTGGCGGCCACGGCCAATGCACTGGCCGGGCAGCCACTGACGAGCGTTTATCCGCATCTTTCCAGCTTTTCAGGTTTGGATCTGATAACTGCAGATGATGTAGATTGGTCAAATGTCGATCTGGCTATTTCGTGCCTGCCGCACGGAACCAGCCAGGACATTGTAGAGACACTGCCGGAAACGGTTCGGGTTGTTGACCTNTCAGCAGACTATCGCTTTCGATCCGCTGACCTCTATTCCGAAACTTATGGAAGATCCCACCTCTCTCCGGAACGGACGGGCAAGGCGGTTTACGGCCTGACAGAGTTCGCGCGTGACANGCTTCCNGGAGCTGACCTCGTTGCATGTCCGGGCTGCTANCCGACCGCCACGCTTCTCTGCCTTTTGCCTCTTGCAGAGNAGTCACTGATTGAGCCGCGCAGCGTCATNATTGATGCGAAGTCAGGTGCTTCGGGCGCAGGTCGGTCGCTGAAAGAAGNCAATCTTTTCTGCGAAGTAGCCGAAGGNCTTCATCCNTACGGAATCGGTGTGCANAGACACGCCCCCGAAATCGAGCAGGAATTGTCCTCGCGTTTCGGTCAGTCTCTTGCCGTGACGTTCACGCCTCATCTNGTTCCGATGACACGTGGTGAACTNGTTACGATTTATGCCGATANNACGNCTGGCGAANCACTTGAATCGGTGCACGCGGCATTGGCCGATCGCTATCAGGATGAGGCTTTCGTCACTGTGNGGCCTCTGGGGAGNNTGCCGCCAGATACGCGTCATGTCCGNGGGACGAATCGCTGTGAAATTAGTGTTCACAAGGATCGCGTTGAGGGCCGGGTGGTCATCATTGGCGCAATCGACAACCTGATCAAAGGTTCGTCTGGCCAGGCGCTCCAGAACATCAATCTGATGTATGGCTGGGATGAAGGGTTGGGGCTGGATACTCTTCAGCCTTTGTTTCCATAGATACGATCAACCAGCCGATGGCCCGACGCCNAGGTCTTCAAGCCTGCGTCTGACATACGTGCCCGGTGCATCGCCCAGGCCTTTGTCTTCAGGCACGAGTGCGTCGATTTTGGCGCCTGACTTCGGCTTCAGCCATTCGAGCCAGTGCGTCCACCATGAACCCGGATGTTCTTCAGCGCCCTCAAGCCATTCTTCAGTAGANTTGGGGAGGTCCGGGTTGGTCCAGTGCTGATACTTCTTGGCATCTGGATGATTGATAACTCCGGCGATATGGCCTGACCCCGCCAAGACGAGCTCTGTTGGGCCCCCATACAGCCTTGCTGTTCTGTAGACCGACTTGAACGGGGAGATGTGATCGTCCCGACCTGCCTGGACCATGATCGGAATAGTAACGTCTGACAGGCTCACCTTCTTGCCGAGAACACGGAATTTACCTCGGGATAAGGCATTATCGCGATAAAGATCTCGCAAATAGGTGAGGTGGGTCGGCCCCGGAATATTGGTCTGATCGGAGTTCCAGTAGAGCAGGTCAAATGGTCTTGGCTTTTTGCCAAGCATGTAGCTGTCGATCACATATCTCCAGACAAGGTCAGACGGCCGGAGGTAGTTGAAGGTTTCAGACATATCTTCGCCGGCCATGATGCCACCATTTTCGGTGATCACATGCTCGATGTGGCGCAGAGCCTGCTCATCAGTGAAAACTTTCAGATCGCCAGCCTGTTCGAAATCAGCCTGAGAGGCAAAAAACGTTGCCGACTGGATGCGCGTGTCATTCTCCTGCGCCATGCGCGCGAGCGCGCCGGAAAGCATGGTTCCGCCTATGCAGTAACCGACAGCATTGATTGTTTCAGACCCAGTGATCTCGCATACCGCGTCGGTCGCAGAATAGGCGCCCTCACTGATATAGTCGTCCCAGCGATAGTGAGACATAGAGTGATCGGCGGAACGCCAGGAGACGACGAATACAGAAAATCCCTTGCTGGTCAGCCAGCGGATCATGGAATTCTCTTTCCGCAGATCCAGGATATAGAACTTGTTGATCCAGGGCGGTAAAATCACCAGCGGAACTTCATAAGCCTTTTTCGTCGATGGCTCGTATTGAATGAGCTCCATCAGATCGTTTCGATAGACGACCTTGCCAGGGCTTGTTGCTATATTCTCGCCAAGTTGAAACTCTGCTTCATCGGTCTGGCTAATAAGCAGTCTTCCATGTCCGCGGTGGATGTCCGCGCGTGCGAGCTTCAGACCTTCCAGAACACTCTCACCTCCGGTTTCCAGCATGGCTTTTAGCGCTGTTGGGTTGGTGGAGAAAAAGTTAGTGGGGCTGAAGGCTTCTGCGGTCTGTTTGGCGAAGAAATTCGCCTTCATCTTTGTTTGTTCATCCAACTCTTCCGCAGAGCCGATAATATTCAGCAGCCATTTGCTGTTGAGTTCATATGTCTGCCGAATGACATTGAAATATGGGTTTTCGGACCATTCTGGGTCGGAAAACCTGCGATCTTTGGACGTGTTGCTGGTATCGCCGCTGAGCATGGAGCGCCAGATATTGAGATGGCCTTCCCACAGCTCCATTTGTAGCGCCATTAGCCTGTCCGGATGCCTGGCGAGGTTCTCGCCGACTTTTGAGAGTGCGTTTCCGGCGCCGAAAGGATCAGCCGAGACAGGGTCGAGGCTTTTTTTGAGACTCGCGGTAGTGACTTCCCGCAGCAGTTCCTGACTTTCGAACAGAGCTTCTGACAGATTACGGGATAGCTCTTCGAGTTTCTGCGGACCAGCGTCCTGAAGGATGTCAGTGAGTGACTTTTTTTGATCGGTCTTTTTATCAAGTTTCTGAGACAATTTTTGAGTCCTGACATCTTCGCGAACGACTTTAGATCGCGTTGATGACGACTTTTTGGCGTTCGGCGACGTCTTTGATTTCTCCGCCATTGTCTTTTGCCTCATTATAGCCCACCAAGTGTACTACCGTAGGAACCCTACTGGAAGCCTAAGTCGGAGCTGGAATTGATTCGTTTTGGATATGCATTCGTCGCGCTCGGTGTGATTGGTGGATGTGCATCAGTTTTACCAGACAATTCGGGCACTGTGCCGGCCTGGTTTGAAACCCGGCGGGAAGAGGTGATCAAAGAAGGATACCCTTCTCTGACAAATACGGTTTCTCTTCGTGCAGAGGGCGACCTTGCACCCTGGGAGAAGATTGCCAGCGATCTTGAACGCTCGCAACGCGAATTTCGAGAAGCGGATGCAGGCGCCGTGGCGACGACTGCGAGTGAGATGCGAGCGTGGGCTGAAGCGCAAAGATCTCTCGTAGCCAAAGGTGAAGAACCTTACTAATCAAACACCGCACAATTTCAGAAGTTCAAAAAAATGCTGCCCCCACAGTTTCATAAAATCCGTCGTCTTCCGCCTTACGTTTTTGAGCAAGTAAACCGAAACGCCGCCGCCCTCAGGGCCTCTGGTGCTGACATCATCGATTTCGGCATGGGGAATCCCGACTTGCCGACACCTCCACATATTGTTGAAAAACTGATCGAAACGGCAAAGAAGCCGAAGACGAATCGATACTCGGCGTCACGCGGCATTCCCGGATTACGCCGGGCCCTGGCGAATTATTACCGCCGCAGGTTTGGTGTCGAAGTCGATCCGGATCGGGAAGTTGTCGCCACAATGGGGTCTAAAGAGGGGTTTGCGAACCTTGCACAGGCGCTGGCCGCGCCGGGTGACGTGATCCTATCACCAAACCCAAGCTATCCGATTCACTCTTTCGGATTCATCATGGCAGGCGCCACCATCCAGCACGTTCGTGCTCTTTCGCCCGAAGAGTATCTGTCTGGCCTTGGGCGTGCGGTAAAACATAGCGTTCCTGCACCGACGGCAATGGTGCTTTGCTATCCTGCGAACCCGACGGCCCAAACGGTGGATCTTGATTTCTATAAGGAGGCTGTGGCCTTCGCGAAGAAGCACGATCTCTGGATTCTCTCCGACCTTGCGTACACTGAAATCTTTTTCGGTGATCCGCCACCTTCGATTCTCGAAGTTGATGGCGCAAAGGACATTTGTGTTGAAGTGTCTACGCTCAGCAAAACCTACAATATGGCTGGCTGGCGTGTAGGCTTTGCTGTTGGCAACGAGAAGCTGATCGCCGCCTTGTCCCGCGTGAAGTCTTATCTTGACTATGGCTCGTTCACGCCCATTCAGGTTGCTGCCTGTGAGGCTCTGAACGGCGATCAGTCATGTGTCGACGAGCTTCGTGCGACATACAAATCCCGACGTGACACCCTGATCGATGCTTTCAGCCATGCTGGGTGGGAGCTGCCGGTTCCTGACGCGTCTATGTTCGTCTGGGCGCCTTTGCCGGAACAGGTCAAACATATGGGATCTCTCGATTTCTCCCTCCAGCTTCTCAATCAAGCGCATGTCAGCGTCTCGCCTGGCGTGGGTTTTGGTGAACATGGTGAGGGATATGTCCGCCTCGCATTGGTGGAAAATGAGCAGCGCATCCGACAAGCCGCACGCAATGTGCGTCGCTTCCTTCAATCGGTTGACGCAGACGATATGCCAAACATAGCGACAGGCTGAATAATGACGAAAACCATGAAGATTGGCATTGCCGGGCTCGGCAATGTGGGAACAGGTCTTGTTTCGCGGCTTCAAGAGCAGGAAAAGCTCAGATTCAATGGTCGTATTGAGATAACGGGGATTAGTGCACGCAACAGATCGCGCGCGCGTCCTGTCGAAATTGATCAGTACGAATGGTTTGATGATCCGGTTGCCCTTGCAAAGTCTGAGGAAACTGAAGTCTTCGTCGAACTGATTGGTGGATCAGACGGTCCGGCTAAGCTGGCTGTGGAAGCAGCGCTCAAGCTCGGCAAGCCTGTCGTCACAGCCAATAAAGCCCTTATTGCGGAATATGGTGAGAGTCTTGCGGCACTTGCAGAAGAAACACAAACTCCGCTTCTGTTTGAGGCCGCTGTCGCAGGTGGCATTCCTGTTGTCAGAGCCGTGCGCGAGTCCTTCTCCGGAACCGAGATCAAATCCATCCGAGGGATATTGAACGGCACCTGTAATTTCCTTCTCACTGAGATGGCGACAACGGGCCGTGACTATGGCGACGTGCTTTCTGATGCACAGCGTCTCGGCTATGCGGAAGCCGATCCTTTCCTTGATGTGTCCGGCACGGATGCGGCCCACAAGATCGCAATTCTCAGCTCCCTTGGTTTTGGCGTTCCCATGGACTTTTCGAAAGTCGCTATTGATGGCGTCGACACGATCAGCCTGAGAGACCTTCAGCTGGCGGGCAAGTTTGAACACAAGATCAAACTGATCGCTGAAGCCGTCATGACGGACCATGGTGTGATCTGTCGCGTCGAGCCGGTGTTACTGCCGAAGACTTCCCCGCTCGCTCAGATTGATGGTCCACTTAACGCCGTCATGATTGAGAGCGTGCATGCCGGTAATTATACGCTTACAGGCCCGGGTGCCGGATCAGGTCCTACAGCAAGCGCTGTGCTGGGAGATTTGTCTGCGCTTTTGTCCGATCAGGTGAAACCGGTCTTTGGGGTTGGCGTAGAAAAACTCGACCAGCCGTTTTGTGCCACGGACAAGATCTCGGCAGCGGAGTCAAAATACCTCATACGGGTCGAACTGCAGGACAAGGCGGGCGCTCTTGCATCACTCACCGAGAAGCTTGCCGGGTCGGATGTGTCTGTCGAAGCGCTGCTGCAGGACTCTGCTGGCGATTCAGAGTATGCTCCAATCGCGATCATGACACATGAGTGTTCCTATGCAGCGGCCGAAGAAGCGATACGACGTATCAATTCTCTTGAGGCTGTCGTGGATTCTGCCCGTCTGATCCGGATTGAAAGTAGCTGATCTTTTATCGGGAAACCTCATGGCTGAAACACGAATTCCACTGACGATCGTCGACGCCATGACGCGTGTGTCAGAGGCTGCGGCCATAGCGGCTTATGAGCTTTCTGGTCGCGGCGATGAAAAGATGGCCGACCAGGCGGCTGTCGACGCCATGCGGACCCATCTCAACGCAATCGAAATGCGTGGTCGGATCGTAATCGGTGAAGGTGAGCGTGACGAAGCGCCAATGCTATACATTGGCGAGGAGGTCGGTACCGGCAGTGGGCCAGAAATAGACATTGCGCTCGATCCGCTGGAGGGAACGACGCTTACAGCCAAGGCGATGGGGAATGCACTCGCCGTCATTGCCATCGCTCCGCGCGGTACGATGTTGTTTTCTCCGGACGTTTACATGGAGAAGCTCGCGATCGGGCCAGGGTTCGATCAGGGTGTCGTCAGCATTGATGCGTCTCCAGCCGAGAATGTGGAAGCTTTGGCGAAGGCGAAAGGCGTGACGCCGCGCGAGATTACCGTTTGCGTTCTCGATCGTCCGCGGCATTTGAATCTTATCGAATCGTTACGCTCTGTGGATGCGCGCGTTGTCATGATTACCGACGGGGACGTTGCGGGGGTGATCAACACCACGGACCCCTCAACTGGTATCGACATGTATCTGGGGCAGGGTGGAGCGCCGGAAGGTGTGCTGGCCGCTGCAGCTTTAAAATGCATCGGTGGCCAGATGGAGGCGCGTCTCGTTTTTCGAAACGATGAAGAACGCGCCCGGGCACGGCGGATCGGCATCACTGATCTGAACCGGCATTATAAGCTAAATGACCTCGTTCAGGACGAAACGGTGTTCTGTGCAACGGGTGTCACCAAGGGCGGGCTATTGGACGGTGTGAGCTATTCCAGAGGCCAAGTCGAAACTCAGACCCTGATTATGACGTCATTTGACGGTGCGACACGACGCGTACGGACCCGACGACCTGTGAGAGTATGAGCTCTACAGCACGAAACCTGGTCTGGATTGAGCCAGAAACAGATCTTGATCTCGTCTCCAGTTACGCGCGTAAGGCGGGTATTGATGAGCCGCTTGCGGCTCTCCTGATCCGTCGAAATGTGGATGTCGGGGAGGTTGAGCATCATCTACACCCAACACTCCGCCATTATTTTCCAGACCCGTCGTCCTTTGCCGATATGGATAAAGCGGCAGACCTGGTTTCGACAGCTATGCTCTCAGGTCAGAAGACGGCGGTGCTGGCTGACTATGATGTGGATGGCGCAACAAGCGCTGCTCAGTTGATTCGATATTTTCGGCACTTCGGTAAAGATCTCGATCTTTATGTTCCTGACAGGCTCAAGGAAGGATATGGACCATCTCCAGCGGCTTTTGATGAATTGAAAGCGCGCGGGGTTGAGCTTGTTATCACCGTGGACTGTGGTGCAGCGGCTGAGGCGGCACTGCAGCATGGCTATGATATCGGCCTGAAGATCGTGGTCGTCGATCACCACCTCATGGGCGAGCATATTCCGCGTTGTTCGGCACTGGTAAATCCCAACCGACCTGACTGCGGTTCAGGCCAGGGCCATCTTGCTGCTGCAGGCGTCGTTTTTGTTCTGCTGACGGCGATGAACAGACTTCTTCGAGAATCTCACGGATATAAACAGGGCGATCTGCCGGCTCTGCTTAATTACCTCGATCTGTGCGCGCTCGGGACTCTTTGCGATATGGCGCCGCTTCATGGCGTTAATCGAGCCTTTGTTTTGCAGGGGCTGAAGGTCTACGCACAGAACGAATCAGCCGGAATTGCAGCGTTGTGTCAGGTCTCCGGCCGCAGCACGCCCGACCGAATCACCGATCTGACTTTTGGACTCGGTCCGCAGCTAAATGCCGGTGGACGCATTGGCGATCCCTGGCTTGCGACGAAACTTCTGGCATCAACTGAGTTTCTGGAAGCACTCCCGATTGCTGAGACGCTGAACCGGCTCAACACGGACCGCAAGGAAATTGAAGGCGCTATTCTTCAGGAAGCACGCATCCAGGCGCGACGGCAATTGGAGGCTGATCCCGACCTGCCCATGATCGTCGTCGGGCAGGAAGGCTGGCATCCTGGCGTTATAGGTATTGTTGCAGGACGACTGAAGGATGAATTTCTGCGTCCTGCTCTGGTGATCGGGTGGGGTGATGACTTTGGTGAGCTGGCCAAGGGGTCTGCGCGGTCTGTCACAGGAATCAATATCGGCAATATCATCAGCTCAGCGGCAGCGGATGGGCTTCTGCTTTCAGGCGGCGGTCACGCTATGGCCGGCGGCCTGTCCATGCTGCCAGACAAGCTGGGGGAATTAGGAAGTTATCTGACGAAGAAAGTCGCCCAAATTGGTGCCTGCCCGGATGAACCGCGAAGAATTGAAATAGAAATCGACGTTTTTGCATCAGCACTTTCCACAGATTTTGTTCAGGCACTGGAAAGAGCGGGTCCTTACGGCGCCGGAGCCCCGAAACCGGTTCTGCGAATCAGGGATGTTGCCGTGCTGGACCGGCGTCTGATTGGAAAAAATCATATTAAAGCGCGTCTCGGTGACGGCAGCGGTCGCGTCGAAGCCGTAGCGTGGCGCGCGAGCGATACTGAGCTGTGGGATGCGCTGGCGCCCGGCAATCTCGTAGACGTGGTAGGATATGCTGAAATCAACGCCTGGCAGGGTCGAGATCGGGTTCAGTTCGAAATAATTGATGCTCGCAGCAAAAACTGAAAAATATGTCTTGCGTCCTCTGAGTGACCTCGTTATATCCGCCCTCTCCAGAGTGTGCGCCCTTCGTCTATCGGTTAGGACGCCAGGTTTTCAACCTGGAAAGAGGGGTTCGATTCCCCTAGGGCGTGCCAAAAATTTTACTGCGAATTGGTCTCTGGTCTTCTCCAACCTCTGTGTTAACCTCGGCCCCGTAACAAGTTGATGGGGTTGGTTACGGGACATGAGTGATGGCTTTCCTCCCGAGGAAGCCGGCGAAACGGGTACGGGACTTCAGAAAATATCGGGCCAGGTTAAGTGGTTTGATGCCGTAAAGGGCTACGGGTTTGTTTCTCCTGATCCGGATGAATCCGGTGAAAAGACTGACGATGTGATGGTGCATGTCAGCTGTTTGCGTGCAGCTGGATTGTCCTCAATGCATGAGGGCGGTCGCATGATATGCATGGCTGTGCAGCGGACAAAAGGCCTTCAGGCTGTTGAAGTTCTGGAATACTCGCCAGCTGAGCTGCCTGACGATACCGTCGAATCCGACGACTTTGAGCCTGTTACAGTGAAATGGTTCAATCGGACCAAAGGCTACGGTTTCGTGGTGCGCGACTCAGCGCCGGACGAAGATATTTTTGTGCATATGGTTGCGGTACGAAAAGCGAATATGGACGACCTGGTGGATGGCGGAAATTATACCGCTATTATCAAGTTTGGCCCCAAGGGTGAGCATGTCGAGACCATTCGCTCGAATGGTGATGGAACGTAAAACGGCTTCTTGCCGACGCTGCCAGGCTGGAGTAACACCGACACCATGAAATATCTTTTTCTCACAGCCTTTTGCGCCAGTTCGCTTCTTGTTGCATCCGCTCAGACTGAAGCCATTTATATGCCTGAGACGCCGCTCACGATCGTGACGGAAAACGCTGAACATTCGATCACTGTCGAAGTCGCAGACGACCCGGAAGAGACCGCCACAGGCCTCATGTTTCGCGACGGGATCGCGGCAGATCGCGGGATGATCTTCGACTTCGGACAACCACGCGAAGCCAATATGTGGATGCGAAACGTCCCGTTCCCGATCGATATGGTGTTCATGGACACGGATGGATCAGTTCTGGCAACGGTTAGTCACGTTCAGGCAAATTCAGAACGTCGAATCAATCCGGGTTTTGCGGTGAAGGGTGTGCTGGAGCTGGCAGACGGTCAGGTTTCTGAATTTGGAATCAAACCGGGTGACATGATTGTTCATGACATATTTGATTCGGCCCCAGCGTTGGCACAGAACCCAGACGCCGATGCGGACGAAGCCGAAACAGAAGAGTCTGAAAACTGACGTCTGAGGCCAAAACATCCTTGATTCCACCTGACGGCTTTGTTGAGGCTGAAGGACGGGGTCCGTTTACGCGGCATAATGGCCCCATCTATCGTCGCAGACAGTCAGATCAGATACAGGTTGGGATGTATATCCTCGAGCGCCATTGCAATGGGCTTGGCTTCCTGCACGGCGGAATGGCGGCCTCATTCGCTGATGGCGCTTTGGCCTGGGCGGTTTGGGAGGCTTCCAATCTTTCGTCGGTAACGATGCGTCTATCGATCGACTATCTCCAGCCAGTCAGGCAGGGAGACTGGTTGATGGCGGAACCAAAATGCCTCCAGATTGACGGAGATGTCGTTCACGTTGAGGCGACGTTGACGCGTAATGAGCGCAGTCCGGTGTGCCATGCCGCGGCTGTGTTTCATCTTCTTCGTCGAAATATGAATTGATCACTTGAGTTCTTGGTCAGACCGCATTATTGCGGACACTTCGTCGGAGTGTAGCGCAGTCTGGTAGCGCATCTGGTTTGGGACCAGAGGGTCGGGAGTTCGAATCTCTCCACTCCGACCATTTTTGAGGGCTCGGTCATGCACGCTAGGATCTATAAACCCGCAAAAACCGCGATGCAGTCCGGCAAGCGAAAATCCAGCAAATGGATTCTCGAATATGTCGGTGATGCAGGGAGCCGTCGTACAGACCCACTCATGGGCTGGATTTCATCTACGGATACGACAGGGCAAGTTCGTCTCACCTTCGACAGTTGCGAAGATGCCATTGCCTTTGCGAAACGCGAAGGTTTGGTTTTTTCTGTTGAAGAGCAACGAGACTCCAAGCGTCTTGTGAAGTCGTATAGCGAAAATTTCTCTGCAGACAGAAAACAGCCCTGGACGCACTGAGCGCGAAACGAGGCTACGGATCGGCCCCTTAGCTCAACTGGATAGAGCACCGGACTTCTAATCCGACGGTTGCAGGTTCGAGTCCTGCAGGGGTCGCCATTCGGAGATAACGAGAGATCGCTCAAACCCGGTCAGAGATGTGTCGAGAGGCTCTGTAGAGCTTTCTCCAGATCCTGTTTCAGATCTTCCTGATTTTCCAGACCCACACTGACACGTATCAGCGTGCCATAATCGCGGCCTTTCCAGGCCGGTGATTTCGTTCGCTTCAATTGCGGGTCACAGGGAATCATGAGGCTTTCAAAACCTCCCCAGGAAAAGCCGAATCCGAAAAGCCGGAGCGAAGCGAAAAACGCATTCAGACGATCAGATTGCGTGTCGTGCACCGAAAATGCGAATAAGCCGCTCGAACCTGTGAACAGATCTTTCCAGATNTCATGATCCGGATGGCTGTCCAGCGCGGGATGATAAACACCTGAAACCTGCGGCTGTTCGGAAAGCCAATGCGCCAGTCCAAGAGCACTCTCGCCNTGGGCGNNCAGTCTTGTCGNNAGNGTNCGNAAGCCTCGCTGCGCAAGATAGGCATCGTCCGGNGACATNGAAAGNCCCCAGTCCTGCGCCGTGTCTTCTATCTGNTTCGCCAGATCNCTATTNTGNGNCATNACGGCNCCNCCGAANCCATCNGAGTGACCAATGACATATTTGGTGAGCGCCTGAATGGAGATGTCGATCCCTATGGTAAGCGGTTTGAAACAAACGCCAGCAGACCAGGTGTTATCGATCAGCGTCGTAATGCCTTTCGACTGACATATGGGAATCAGCGCCTTGAGATCATGCAATTCAAAGGTCAAAGACCCCGGCGCCTCGAAAAAGACCGCTTTTGTATTATCGCGAAGCAGGTTAGCCAGCTCGCTCGCTGATATTCCTGGATCAAAGAGATCAGCTTCGACACCCATCTTTCGAAGGTATCGTTCGACGAAACGTCGTGTTGGACCGTAGGCGGAGTCCGTCAGCAGAACGTGATCTCCTGCGCTGACGCAGGCAGCCAGCGCCAGTGAACATGCGCTCAGCCCATTGGGCGTCAGTTGTACGTGACTGGCTGATTCAAGTGCCTTTAGTCCATCACACAGAACGGCGTGAACCTCAGTCCCCATGCGACCATAGAGCGACTTGTCGCTTCCATAGAGATCATTGACTGTTTCGGTCAGTATGGTGGAGGCATGCTGAATAGGTGGGTTCACAGCACCTTTGAAACGTGTCGCGGAACGGCCTGCGTGGATCAGGCGTGTAGATAAGGTCTGATCTTTTTCTTCGCTCATGCTTTTGCGATCGTTGAGCTGTCTTTGCTCGCCCATTCGGTCCAGGAGCCATCATAGAGGGCGACATCGTCACGGCCTAACCGGAAGAGCGCCAGCAGGATCACTGCTGCGCTGACGCCGGAACCGCAAGACGCGACTAAATTGGCTTCGCCAGTGAACTCACCAAGCAGGTCTTGCAAGTCGGATTTCGATTTCAGTTTTCCGTCTTGGTCGACTAGCGAACTGGCAGGAACGTTGGAGCTATTGGGTATATGGCCAGAGGATAGTCCTGCTCTCGGCTCTGCCTCTGTTCCATCAAAACGTCCAGTCGATCGGGCATCCAGCACTTTGAATTCTGTTGTCTCAAGGTTCTGAAGCATCTGGTCATAGCTTTTGATCAACTGGTTCTGCACGCGAACTGTGTGGTGGCGTTCCGACACAACCGGTTCGAGGTCTTCAACCTTACCATCGATCCGGAGCCAGGCTGACCAACCGCCATCCAGAACTTTCACATCGCGATGTCCCATATGGCGGATCATCCACCAGACGCGAGCTGATGCGATAAAATCGCCGCGGTCATACACGATGATGGTTTTGCCGTCTCCCAATCCGAGTTTTCGAGCGTTGGACGAGAACTTTTCAGGCCCGGGCATCATGTGGGGATAGGGGCTGTCGGTTTCCGCAATCTGGTCGATATCGAAGAAGACTGCACCGGGAATATGACCGTCCATATAGAGCCGTTTCGCCGCGCTCGGCGACGCATCAGGAGACCAGGGCGGTATCCAGGTGGCATCAACAACCCGAATATCGGGCGCATCGATATGAGATTTGAGCCATTCAGCCGTAACCAGCGGATCATTGTCAGTCATCAACGCTCTCCCAACGCGATTCAGGTCAACCAGGACGGTACAGGCAGGTCACGCGACCGCAGAAATTCCGGATTGTAGAGTTTACTCTGATATCTGTTCCCGTAATCGCAAAGTATCGTGACGATGGTGTGGCCCGGGCCAAGCTTCTTCGCGAGTTCAATAGCGCCCGCGATGTTCACGCCTGCTGAGCCGCCGAGGCAGAGGCCTTCTTCCAGTACGAGATCGAAAAGACAGTTCAGTGCAGTTGTATCGTCAATTCGGAAAGCGTGATCGACCTCGACGCCTTCAAGGTTTGCGGTGATACGGCTTTGCCCGATGCCCTCAGTGATCGACGTGCCTTCAGCTTTAAGCTCACCGTTTGCGTAATAGCCATAGAGCGCGGCTCCGCCAGGATCAGCGATACCAATCTGGATCGCCGGATTCCGTTCTTTCAGGGCCATCGAAACACCGCCCAGCGTGCCGCCGGACCCCACAGCACAGATGAAGCCATCAACTTTTCCGTTCAGCTGATCGTAGATCTCAGGTCCGGTTGTTTCATAGTGAGCTTTGCGGTTTGCCACATTATCGAACTGGTTTGCCCAGATAGCCCCATTCTCGTTCTTCTCATTCAGCTCTTCAGCCAGTTTCCCCGAATAGCGGGCATAATGATTGGGGTTGGCGTACGGCACGGCATCGACTTCAATCAGCTCAGCGCCTAGAAGCCGTATTGCGTCTTTCTTTTCCTGCGACTGGGTCCTGGGAAACACGATTACGGTTTTGTACCCGAGCGCGTTGCCAACCAGAGCGAGACCGATTCCCGTATTCCCGGCGGTACCTTCTACGATTGTGCCTCCGGGCTTGAGTTCACCGCGTTCTTCAGCATCACGAATGATGCCGAGGGCTGCGCGGTCCTTAACCGATTGTCCCGGGTTCAGAAACTCGGCCTTGCCAAGTATCGTGCAGCCGGTGAGGTCGGACGCTTTTTTTAGTTTTATGAGCGGGGTGTTCCCGATCGCGTCAACAACGCTCTGATAAACAGCCATTTTTTGCTCCTCGTTATCTGCAGGCTAGCTGCAGACCAATCCCGATTCAACGGTCTTGTAACCAATCCAGTTTGATCGCCACAACGTACCAAGAGCAAAGGAAGGTCAATAAGCTTTCCTAAACAGTCTCACTACCGTTTCGTGACAGGTCGTGCTGTCCGTGAACGGGAACATAACTGTCACGTCGCAGTTGTTTCTTTCGACTGATTATTCCGACGATGACGGTCAATTTATGCATCCAAGGATGTAAATGACATGATCAGAACTGCCCGCTATATATTTGGTCTGACGGCGCTCGCTGCGTCTGCAGTTCTTATGTTTGCAGGACCTGCAAGCGCGAATGAGAAAGACCTCGTCTGGATGCCAGGTGATGGCGAAACACTGAACTTTTCAGTCTATCGGAAGGGCAAGCCTTTCGGCTCGCACATCGTTTCCTTTGAGAAATCCGGAGACGAACTACGCGTCAAGAATGACATCGAACTTGAAGTATCGTTCGGCCCATTTCGCGCCTTTTATTATTCACATGAGTCGTCCGAGACATGGCAGGGTGGAGAGCTCATTGCCATGATGGGAAAAACCCGAAAGGACGGGGAAGATCTGACACTTGATGTTTCGAAATCGGGTGACTCTTTGGCCGTTGAGGGGACGAATTATTCCGGCACTGCNCCCCTCGGCATTATTCCATCCAGCCATTGGAACATCAAAGAGGTCCGTTCTGATCAGATTCTGTCGTCTGAAGGCGGGCAGCTGTTGGATGTGACAGTCGAGTCGCTCGGAGCAGAAGAGATAGAAGCCGGCGGAAAGACGGTCACAGCTGACAAATACAGACTCGTCTCAGACCTGACAGTAGAACTTTGGTACGATGAAACGGGTCGTTGGGTGAAATGTGCATTTGAAGCTCGCGGACAATCCATCGAATACGTTCTGAACTGAGCGATTATTCCAAACATGCTATAAGAATAAATTGAGCCCTGACCATGGTCAGGGCTTTGTTATGACAAACTGACCCACATCCGTTCTGCCGGTTCGGAAGCCCACCTCGCAGTATGAGAGATAGTATTCCCAAAGATTGCGGAATTTTCGGTCGAAACCAAGTGGCTCAATGTCTGGCCATGCGTGGCGGAAATTATCGCTCCATTCCCGAAGCGTTTTGGCGTAGTTCTGGCCAAACATGGTTGCTTTTTCAAAGCGGAGACCGGCCTGCTCGAATTGAGACTTCAAAGCTGAAGGGCTAGGCAGCATCCCACCCGGAAAGATGTATTTCTGAATAAAATCGACGCGCTTTCTGTAAGAAGAAAACAGTTCATCATCAATCGTGATGATCTGGAGCGCCGCACGGCTCCCTGATTTCAAACTGTCCGAGACCTTTTGGAAATAGCTTGGCCAGAAGGCTTCGCCGACCGCCTCAAACATCTCGATCGAGGCCACTCCGTCAAACTTGCCGCTAACGTCGCGATAGTCGCAAAGCTCGACACTTACCTTTTCATTGAGCCCGGCCGCCTGCATGCGCTGTGACGCATAAGCATGCTGTTCGTTCGAAATAGTAATCGTACGGACTTTGGAGCCATAGGTCTTGGCGACATGTTCAGCAAAACCGCCCCAACCGGACCCAATCTCTAGGATATGAGAGTTTTCAGACGCATTGATCTGTCGCGCTATGAGATCGTACTTCTCTTCCTGCGCGGCGACCAGGTCTTCTGTTTTGGTGTAGAGGGCAGAAGAATACGTCATGGTCTCGTCGAGCCATTTTTCGTAAAATGCATTCCCCAAATCATAGTGAGCCAGAATGTTCTGCTTGGAGCCGCGACGTGTGTTCTGGCGTGTCAGCGCATTCAGGATGAAGGTGAAGGCGTTTTTGATCGGACTGCCGCGCCCAAGGCGGCCAGCTTTTTCGAAGTTTTCAGCGAAATAGTGAAGCACCTCCGTGAGATCGGGAGTCGTGAACTGCTGATCCATATAAGCTTCAGCAAAACCAATATCCCCTTTGGATAGGACGCGCTGAACCATTGNGACNTCCAACACATTGATTTTTGCAGAAGGNCCCGGAACNCCTTTGTCAAAAAGGAATTGCCGTCCGTCAGGCAGTGTAACTGTAAGTCTGCCTTTCTGAAGTGATTTGATCGCCATGAAGGCAATCCGGACAGATGCCGGCAGGCCTTTTACTTTTTGTAGATCAGGAGCTGTCTGGATTTCTGTAACGCTACTCATCATCAGTCTTTCGATATCNTCGGACGGGAAAATGGGGCGGGGGAAGCGAGTGTGATCTGGTCTTCGTTCGGCGAGGGGCGCGAGTGATATTTTGCACCCTTGAGCCAGAGCTGAAGCGCTTGCCAGTGGATGCGCACCATGACAGCGATCCCGGATAGGGGGGCGGTAAACGCGACCCGACGAATCGCCGATTTGGTAGCGGTTTTGCGGCTCAGTTCGAGCGTCGCGGAATGGGTGCGGACATCGTCGACGATATTCTCGATCAACAAGCTTAGACTGTCTGATGCGTAATTCAGGGTGAAACGGTAGGCGCCGCTAACGTCAAAGAANGGGGAAACATGGANTCGCTTGGAAGCCATGTGCCGGTTCGGAGCGCTATCGATCGACGCTACGTACGAATGATCATCTCCGAAAGTATTGTGTACTTCATAGATCATCCCCTTGAGACTATCACTTTTCGTTATCAGGAGCCAAAGGGAAATCGGTGCGAAGGCGTAACCCCAAATGCTTGGGAACGTCATCAGCCGGACTGAACATTCAGACCCATCAATTCCGGCGCTTTCGAATGTTTTTCTCGCCCAATCCCCCAGAGAGGATCTCCCGTGGCTGCCATAGGATGTCGTGTCGATCGCAAGCAGGTTTTTTTTATCGATAGATAACCAGGGNGAGATGTCGTCAGCCTCGTTCAGCCGGTCAACATCGACATCAATCATGCGGACCGGGTAGCTGAAGCCCCGGCGAAAGGGTGCGTGTCGGAAGTGGGCTGTTTTACCTTCCGCTAGAATCAGGGCGGGAGAAGGCATCAGGAGATTGCGACCTTTTGATTGACCGCCGGGCGTTCGAGTGTATTCGGAGTTTCTGTTGAGTAGGGCGCGATGTCGGTTGGTGTCCAAGGCAATTGCGCTCCGAGACTCAGGGCAACTGCCAGGCCGGATTTGAGCCCATCCTCATGAAAACCATGACCCATCCAGGCGCCGGCNATCCAAAGGCCATCTCGGCCATTCACTCGTTTGAGATTTTCAACTCGCTCAAGAGCCGTCTTCGTGAACAATGGGTGATCGAATTCGAAACGGTCATAGGTCAGTTCTGGCTTTGGTAGCTCGTGTGGATTGAGCGTCACCAGAACGGTTTCATCAGTATCAAGCTTCTGAAGACGATTCATCCAGTAAGAAAGTGTGACTTCATCATCTGTGTGTTTCAACACATTCCAGGAGGCCCATGCCGCACGCCGCCGGGGCATCAGGCTGGTGTCTTTATGGAGGTAAGCGACATTCTTTGTGACCTGGATGGGTGCGAGAATGCTTTTCTGGTGTTCGAACCCGTCACCAAGCAGTGCATGGGCCTGGGGCGCGTGACAGGCCAGCACCACCTCGTCGAATTCATTCCAGTGCCCATCGACTAGAACGTCTGCGCCTTTTGAGGTGCGTCGGATGTTTTCGACGACTCGTCCACACTGAGCCCGCGAACCAAGCGCCTTCACCACGACATCGACGTAAGACCGGCTGCCGCCAGCGACGGTTCGCCATTTCGGGCGTTCGCGGTGCAAGAGGCGGTGATTGTTGAAAAAGCGAATAAAGGAAATTGCTGGATATTCTTCCATTCGGGCTTCTGGAGTCGACCAGATTGCTGCGCCCATGGGTAGAAGGTACTGGTTCCGAAAGGTCTGAGATGCGCTCATTCGATCCAGATACTGGCCAAGGGTCAGATCGGTCAGAAGGCTTTCATTCTCGGCGTCGGACGTGGCCTTTTTGTTGAAACTGAGAATTTCTCCGAGAAGCTTGAGAAAAGAAGGGCTGAAAAGATTGCGTTTATAGGCAAAAAGACCTTCGGGATTGCTCGACCATTCAAAGCCCTGCTTATCACTGACCGCAAAGCTCATATCGCTCTGCACAGTCCCCACTCCCAGGTGAGACATGAAGTTCATGAAATTTGGGTAGTTCAATGGGTTACAGACAATGAAGCCGACATCGACTGGAATTGTCTTGCCGCCAGACTGGATATCAATTGTGCAGGAATGACCGCCAAAACGATCAGCGGACTCAAACAGTGTCACGTCTGCAGTGTCGCGCAGAGCCCACGCAGCACTTAAGCCAGTGATCCCAGACCCGATGACAGCGACTTTCTTTTTATCAGTCATTATTTCGTGCTTTCATAAGCTTCTAGCGCAGCTTCGCGTGCAGACGTGTGATCGACCTGGGGCTCTGGATAATCGTAGCCAATCTTAACACCGATACGCTCCTGAACCGATTTTGGTGCAGTCCAGGGCGCGTGGATATACTTGGTTGGCATGTCTTTCAGTTCAGGAACCCATCGACGGACGTATTTGCCATCCGGGTCAAACTTTTCCCCCTGGGTCATCGGGTTGAAGATTCGAAAGTAAGGGGCGGCATCAGCTCCGCTGCCAGCGACCCACTGCCAGCTGGCTGGGTTGTTTGCCGTATCGGCGTCGACGAGAGTGTCCCAGAACCAGTCCTCGCCAGCGCGCCAATCCTGAAGCAGGTGTTTTACAAGAAATGATCCGACAATCATCCGGACACGGTTATGCATCCAGCCAGTTTGCCACAGCTGGCGCATGCCTGCGTCCACCATGGGATATCCGGTCCTGCCGTGATGCCAGGCATTCAAGGATTGATCATCTCTTTGCCACGGAAAGTTATCAAAGCGGTCATTCCAGTTTTTCTCATGAAGACTCTCGCTCTGGAATAGGATCACATGGCTGAAATCGCGCCAGGCAATTTCGTGTAAAAACGCCCAACCGTCTTCCTCGAGGCCGTTGCTTTCATCCATGGCTGAGCGTGTCATATCCCAGATAGTCTGCGGAGAAATTTCACCGAACGACAGATGGGGCGAAAGCCCGGACGTACCATCCTTGTCTGGCCTGTCACGGTTCGCATTATAGCCCTTTAGTCTATCTCCCAAAAACGACTGTATGCGAGATCTCGCGCCAGATTCACCTGGCGTCCATGTCTCTTCGAGGCCGCCGGACCAGTCAGGGTTGGTTGGATGAAGGTCCCAGTCTTTAAGATCGTCTGACTTGATGCTGGATTTAAATTTGAGATTCGGGACGCCTTTAGGATGTGAGCGTGAATAGCTTGGCTTCAGGGCCTTCCAGAATGGCGTAAAAACCTTGTAGGGCGTGTCGCTATTGGTCGTGATGTCCCAAGGCTCAACCAGCAGACTTCCGTTAAAGGTTTCCACCTTTATGCCCCGATCACGGAGATCGGATTTGATCTCTTTGTCTTTTGAAATCTCGAAAGGGGCGTAGCGCCGATTCCAATAAACCTCGGTCGCGCCAGTTTCCTCAATCACATCATCCAGAACGGTTTGGGCCTTCTGGCGTCCGCATCGGCGCAGAATAAGCGTACCGCCCTTGTCCCGGAAATCAGCCTGTAAGGAACTGAGAGATTTGTTTAGCCACCACTTCCGAGCGCCACCCAGCGCACGAAACTCGTCATAACCGTCTTCAAGTATGTACACACAGCATAGCGGATTTCCCGACTGCGCAGCGGCTGTCAGGGCAGGGTTGTCATTCAGTCTCAGATCGTTCCGAAACCAGACTAGTGAGGCAGGTGATTTGGAAATGGAGGCAAGCCTTTCAGTGTTGATCTTGTTACGTTTCTGGTTCGGAATTGGATTAGTATCTCACACGTTTTTTTCTCAGTTTTGGATTTGACCCAAATTCATCTGACGTCCAAAAGAATCGTAATCAAAGGAACGTAACGTTGGACTCTGCTTTTCTGGAACTCGAGCGCGTCTGCCATGCTGCCAGTAATCTGACAGTATTGTGTGTTGGCGACGCGATGCTGGATCGCTTCATTTATGGAAAAGTCAGCCGGATTTCCCCCGAAGCGCCCATTGCCGTGCTGTCACAGGGTGAAAGCCAGACCATGCTCGGCGCGACAGGGAATGTCGCTCGCAACGCGTCCAGTTTGGGTGCGCAGGCCGTCGTAGCGAGTGTCGTGGGCAAAGATTCGGAGGGCGATGAACTGTCAGAGCTCGCTCTGAAAGATAGCCGGATCAGGGCACATCTTGTGCGTTCCTGCCATCGTAAAACAACTGTCAAAACGCGTTACGTATCGGGTGGTCAGCAGCTTTTACGCGTTGATAGAGAGGAAGTTTCTCCGTTGTGCCATGCCGAGTCGAGTGAGCTTATATCGGCTCTCGAAAAGCTCTTGCTTGAATGTGACGTGGTGCTGATTTCCGACTATGCGAAAGGCGTTGTTACGGCGGATGTGATCGATGTTTGTCTGCAAGTGTCGAAAGCCAGGGACATTCCAGTTATCGTTGATCCGAAAGGGAGCGATTTTGATCGCTATGGCGCTGTCACGCTCATCAAACCAAACGTTTCAGAACTTGAAAAAGTCATCAATCAACCACTCCGCACAGACGAAGATGTGGAGGCTGGACTGGCTGCTGCCCTGAAGATCTTACCTGCCAAGGCCATACTGCTCACACGTTCTGAGAAGGGAATGTCTTTTCTCGAGCGAGATGGAACCGTGAAGCATTTCCCGGCAGAAAAGCGCGATGTCTATGATGTTTCCGGCGCTGGCGATACGAGCCTTGCTGCAATCGGAATTGCACTGTCAGCGGGAGTTCCGCTGGCACGCGCGACCCAGTTTGCGCTGATTGCCTCTGGCATCGCTGTGGGAAAATCTGGCACGGCGACAGTCACGTCGAGCGAGATGAAACGTGCGATACAGGCAAAACAGAGAGAGCGCGTGCGCAGCGGCGACGTTGAGCAGTCCCTGGAAGATCTCGTCAGGGAGTGGCGAGAGAGTGGATTGAGCGTTGGGTTCACAAACGGCTGCTTTGACATTCTGCATGCCGGGCATCTCAGCGTGCTCGAATATGCTGCGGCACATTGCGACCGTCTGATCGTTGGCCTCAACTCTGACTCATCCGTCAAGCGTTTGAAGGGAGAAGGGCGCCCTGTGAATCAGGAGAATGATCGCGTCCGCCTTCTTAAAGGTCTTAAGCCAGTAGATGAAGTCGTTCTCTTTTCTGAAGACACACCGCTTGAACTTATAGAGCGTATTCAGCCAGATGTTTTGGTGAAAGGCGGTGATTACACCCCTGAAACCGTCGTTGGGGCTGATGTGGTTGAGAGAGCAGGCGGTCGCGTCCTGATCGCACCTACGCTCGACGGTCGAAGCACCACTGGCATTATTGAGCGGAGTCGCAGCGGAAGCTGATTGTATCTATTCTGGTTCTGGCTCAGTTTCACCTGGCCGACGAACCGGTGACAGCTCGATCGATTGCATTGGCGGCAGGGGCGCGGCAGGTTTGGTTGCGCTTTCATCTAGCCATCCGCTGAACTTCAGCACGGTCCGTTCCAGCTTATTCTGCGCGTCTTCACTGTTTGCGGCCGTGCGAAGGTCCAGCACACAAGGAAACTCTGTGATGGTGTCCTCGCAGTCTGGCCATGGCGGAAAGGACTCCGGAAGATCTTTTTGAGAAGGTGATACGACAATTCCACCAAAAAGTGTGCGATAGGGATCAGCGTCAGCGAGAAGGTCTTCCATGACAGAAAGGGCAGCTTCGAGGCCTGTGCCGGTTCCCCCGACGAATATACCGCGAGAGCTGTTAAATTCGTCCAGATACCTCTCCAGACCTGCGAAAACGTCCTCTCGTTCAAGCTCTGCCGCAGCTTTTGCNTCAGCCTCGTCACCAGTCAGAGAAGACATATGCCGTCTACGGGGCGCATATATGCCAAACTGGTCCGGGTCTTCAGTCTCAAGCCAGTCCATTGATGCGAGTTGTGTNTCGGTNGCTGACCAGTTGATTGGTGCGTTCCAGCCNCCAAGATAACCGCCCGGGGTGTCGGAAAACCAAATCAGATCGACCCCCCAGGGCCGTTCCCATCCACCGGGCAGATCAGTCTCAGGAATTCTGAGCCAGGAATCATTATCTGTGAAGTCTGGAGCTGGCGGCGCATTCAAGCGATCAAACGCGGGTGTTGGNGCGGGCGATAGCATGGCAACATGAAAGATTGCTGCCATGATCATGACCACGAGCGCGAAGATTGCAAAGCCAGGAACCAGGCGGACTACGCCATTGGGAGCCGAACTTTCAGACATGTCCTATCCTTTGACTACGCTATCCNGCTGATGTTTAGAATCATGCTCATACACAGAGGGCATAACTGTTTCAGCCAAACTGTAAAATCCGGGAATATGTTTTTCTGAGGATGGCCGCTCAAATTGTTGCAACCAATCTATCGCCGTGCTGTTCAATTTCTTTATCCGGAAGCATTTTTCGTCAAAGCCGCAAAATCATCATAAAAGTCTGACTTCTCAGATGTATTGAGCTGATCTTTGATTACATGATCCAGAGTAGCATACAGGAGACCGTGCGTGTCGACCGGCAAGCCCAATAGCGATGACAAGCAACCAAACGACAAAAAGGCGTCAGTCGGCTTTTTTGGTTGGCTCCGTGCCAGGTTTTTTGCCGGTCTCGTCATCGCCACGCCAATTGTGGTGCCGATCTTCATTATTGTTCTCATTATTGGCTGGATCGATGAGCGGGTGAAGCCAATCTTGCGCTCAGCAATTCCGCCACGTGTGCGCGATATGGATCTGGGCTTTGTCACGATCGATACGCTGATCGGTTATACGCCCGGTATAGGCGTACTTTTCGCTGTGATCGCGCTGACCTTTCTCGGGGCTATTGCGGCCAATCTGATCGGGCGATCTGTGATTCGTACAGGGGAACGGATCGTCGAAAAAGTACCGATTCTTCGGACGCTTTACACGCCTATTCGGCAGCTTGTTGAAATCTTCTCGGATCAGGACAGCAGCTCTTTTAAGGATGTCGTTTTGGTCGAATATCCCAAGGAGGGGACATGGGCTGTGGGCTTCCTGACCTCGCGCGCAAAAAGTGAAGTGGCAGACCGGCTGGGTAGAAACTATTTGGGTATCTTCGTTCCAACGACACCGAACCCAACGTCGGGCTTTCTCATCTATGTACCCGAAGAAAAGGTGAAGATTCTCGACATGAGCGTTGAGGATGGTGCGAAGCTGATTGTCTCTGCGGGGGTGGTAATGCCATCAAGGGACGATGCAGAGAAGTTGAAGAGTACGGATGAAGCCAAAGAAGATCAAACTTTGGCTTGAACCCCATCGCCGGTTCCGAACAGGTGGCGTAACAGTTTGGTCTCTTCAGAAGTCTCTTCCTTGCGTCCTGACAGGTATTTGGCGTGGCGTGCAGCTGACGCGAGCAGCATCTGGTCTTTCGAGAGATCGATAAACCGGAAATCTGGCAGTCCGCTCTGGGCCAGCCCAAGAACATCGCCCGGACCGCGGAGTTTGAAATCGACTTCAGCAATATAAAACCCGTCTTCGCTTTCTCGGAGCGTATTCAGACGCGTTCGAGCAGTCTCCCCTAATGGCGGTGTGTAGACAAGAATGCAGAACGACGCTTTGCTGCCGCGCCCAACGCGACCTCGTAACTGATGCAATTGAGCAAGGCCGAACCGTTCTGCGCCCTCTATCACCNTGATTGTTGCATTAGGAACGTCTACACCGACCTCAATTACGGTGGTCGCAACCAGTACGCGGGTTTCGCCGGATCTAAAGCGCTCAAGTGCGGCCTGTTTTTCATCTGCTTTCAGCCGGCCGTGGACCAGACCTACGCCGCCCTCCAAAAGTTCGGACAGGACAGCATGACGTGCAACTGCAGAAATAGAATCATCATTTTCGTCTTCGACGTTCGGACAAACCCAGAATACCTGTTCCTTCCTGGATACAGCTCTGACAACNCCATCAAGCACATCTCCAATTTTCGACGCTGCAATCAGGCGAGTATCGACAGGTTGGCGACCAGCTGGCTTTTCATCGAGTATGCTCAGGTCAATGTCGCCATAGACGGTCATCGACAGCGACCGTGGGATTGGCGTTGCGCTCATGATCAGGAGGTGAGGTGACTTGCCTTTGGATTGAAGTCTGGCGCGGTCGTTGACCCCGAACCTGTGTTGTTCGTCGACCACGACGAGACGAAGGTCATTGAATTCCACATCGTTTTGGAACAGCGCGTGTGTGCCACAGAGAACCTGTGTTTGCCCGTTGGCGACCTCTTCTAAAATGTCTCGACGCTTCCCGCCTTTGTCGCGTCCTGTCAGGCAGGCGCAAGACATGCCGAGCGGCTCGAGCATGGCGTTAATGGCTTCGAATAACTGGCGCGCCAATACTTCAGTTGGTGCCATTACGGCAGCCTGTCCTCCGGACTTTGCGGCCAGGTAGACCCCATATGCTGCGACAGTCGTTTTCCCTGCGCCGACATCGCCCTGCAGAAGCCGCTGCATCGGCTCTTCCTTATCCANGTCATGACTGATTTCTGCCATAGCGCGTTCTTGAGCGGACGTCAGAGGGTAGGTAAGCGTTCGGGCGAATTGCTCAGCGGCATTTGCTGACGCTGAGATCGGAATTGCGCCCGTGAGCTTCACCTGAGATCGGATCTCCTGGAATGCGAGTGCCCGGGATAGCGCTTCATCGTGAGCCAGACGTTCCCTGGCTTGCTCGATATCTTCGGGCACTAACCGGTCTGGTTTGTGGAGGGTCTGTAGAGCGAGGTTGATCTCGGGCCAGTTGGATTTTTTACGGGCATCATCGCTCAGCCAGTCCGGTAGCTCGGGTAATTCTGTAAGGGCTTGCCGAATGAAGCCCAGAAGACGCCGGTTTGTGAGGCCTGCTGTAAGGGGGTAGACTGGCTCGACCAACGGGATATCAGAAGCTCTCGCGTCAGGAACAACATAATCTGGATGGGTCATCTGTCGCTGACCGTGGAAGTCTTCAATTTTCCCAGAAACGAGAACGGTCTGGCCAATCGGAAACTGGCGTTTCAGATATTCCGTATTGGAATTGAAAAAAACGATCGTCAGGAAACCTGTATCGTCTGCAAGTCTTACTTTCTGGAGTTTCGACCCGCGCCCAGCTGCTTCAAACTTCTGGACTTCACCTTTCACGGTTTGGGTTTCGCCATTCAGGCAGCTGGCTATCGAGCTCTGCAACGACCGGTCCATCCATCGAGACGGGCGATGAAAGACTAGATCTGCCAGTCTACGACCGCCTACAAGCGCTTCGATCTGGACGCCGAGCTTCGGTCCGACCCCTTTCAGGCTCGATATCGGTGCGCTCCAGCGTCGAAGAATGTGGTCGGCGTCCATGCAAAACCCCATATCCGAGTCAGGGCCGCTTGGAGAAGTGCCTCAGTTGACTTAAGTGGCATCAGAGAATTCAAAATACGGAGACAATCATGGAAGAGCGCCGCAGAAAACTCCTGTTTCGTGCCTGGCGGAGAGGCATCCGTGAGCTCGATTTGATGATTGGCAGCTTTGCAGACGAACATCTCGCAGATCTGTCCGACAGCGAGGTCGATGAGTTTGAGCGTCTGCTCGCCGTTCCCGATTGGGAAATGTATGGATGGCTGACGGGAACGGCCGTCGAGCCGCCGAACTATGCCGGCCCCCTGCTGGACCGCATGAAACAATTCAAGTATTCAGCGCAGCCCGGATAATCATACGATACAGCGTGCTATATGTCAGTTCTGAACGAAGTTCGTGCGGATGCGTCTCCGCAGACCATATTTAATGCGCCATTCGGGGCCGAACTTCTCGAACTTACGAGATTTTGCGCGAAGAGCCGACGGACTGTCGTCTTCGTTGCCGCCGANGATCGGAAAGCACAAACTGCTAGCAATCTGGTCAGCTTCTACGACCCGTCGCTTCGCTGCATCCGCCTTCCAGCCTGGGATAACCTTCCATATGACCGGGTGAGTCCGACGGCGGCGGTCGCGTCGAGACGATGCTCCGCACTCTCTGAGCTCGCGCACCATCAGGGCGATACACCACTCTTCGTAATAACGACGGCTGCGGGTCTTATACAGCGCTCTGCACCGCGAGATGCAATGAAGAGCGCGTCGCTTCAACTGAAACCCGGAAGCGTGCTGGACCCTTCTGATCTCGATACCTTCCTGCTGGTCAATGGATACAACCGGGTTGCAACCGTTCGTGACCGCGGCGAGTACGCCCAGCGCGGTGGTATCGTTGATATTTATTCCCCAAACGAGGCTGAGCCGGTCCGGCTGGATTTCTTCGGAGATACGCTGGAGTCGATCCGGAGTTTCGATCCGGAGACTCAGCGCACAACACGGCAATTAAAGACGGTTAAATTCTCACCGGTTAGCGAAATCCTCTTCACGGACGAGGCGCTATCGGCCTTTCGCACNAAGTTTCTGGAGACATTCGGTCCCCCAGCCGGGGATCAGACCTACGAAATGGCGCGCTCAAGAATTCGGCGCCAGGGACTCGAGAACTGGTTGCCGCTCTTCCACGAGAAAGTCGAGACGTTGTTCGACTATGTGCCTGACAGCGCAATGTTTGCGTTCGAGAGCAACGCCCAGGAGGCCGCGCGCGACAAGTTCAATCAGGCTGAGGATTATTTTCAGGCCCGCGTATCAGCCGCAGGAAACAGCGAAGACGCAAAAGTTTTGGCTCCAGGCGCGCTCTATGTGTCTCCCGATGAGTTGTCGTCGTCTCTAAGTGCATATTCAGCCGTTCGGTTCACCCCGCGTTCTACTGATCCCGGCGCAGGCCACCTCTCGCTTGATGCCGAAAGTGGCAGAGACTTCGGAGCGGAACGGGCGCAGGAGCGAAACGTTTTTGACGCGGTGGTTGAGCATGTCAAAAACCTCCGAAAGGATGGTCTAACCGTTATTCTCGGCGCCTGGTCCGACGGCTCTGCAGATCGTCTGATCAATGTGCTTGAGGATCACAGCCTTTCAGGCATTGAGAGGGTCTTTAGCCTGGATGGCGCCCGGGCATCTGGCCTTGCCATCGCTGAGCTTCCGGTAGATGCCGGGTTTGGCTATCAGGATATCGCCATCCTGTCAGAACAGGACATTCTCGGAGAGCGGATCAGCCGGCCAAAGCGAAGACGACGCGCGACAAATTTTATCGCTGAAGCGGCTGCACTCAGCCCGGGTGATTTTGTGGTGCATGTCGAGCATGGGGTGGCAAAATATTGCGGTCTGGTGACGATTGAAGTCTCCGGCGCGCCGCATGACTGTNTGGAGCTTCANTANCAGGATGATGCNAAGCTTCTCTTGCCGGTCGAAAATATTGAGCTGATTTCNCGCTACGGTTCTGACGCGACCGAGGCGGCGCTTGACCGGCTCGGCGGAACCGGTTGGCAGGCAAGAAAAGCCAAGGCCAAGAAACGCATCATGGAAATGGCGGATGGTCTGATCAAGATCGCTGCTGCAAGAGCCATGAAAAAAGCCGTCGTCATCGACGAGAGCGAAGGTATTTACGAAGAGTTTGCCGCGCGTTTCCCATATGAGGAAACAGAAGATCAGCTGCGAGCCATCGAAGACAGTCTGAGCGATCTGGCCTCAGGGAAACCTATGGATCGCCTTGTTTGCGGTGATGTTGGTTTCGGGAAAACCGAGGTTGCCCTTCGAACGGCATTTGTGGCGGCCATGTCTGGTATTCAGGTTGCAGTTATCGCGCCGACGACTCTTCTGGCACGCCAGCACTACAAGACATTCAAAGAACGTCTTGAGGGCTGGCCAATCAAGGTCGGTCAGCTCTCACGTCTGGTGACCTCGAAGGAGGCATCTGNAACACGCGAGGCAATCAAGAACGGACGTTGCGATATTGTGGTGGGCACACACGCCGTTCTCTCCAAGAATGTCAACTTTCAGAACCTCGGTCTGCTCATCATTGACGAGGAACAGCGGTTTGGGGTGAAGCACAAGGAGCGCCTTAAGGAGCTCAAGTCAGACATCCATGTCATGACGCTTTCGGCNACGCCGATCCCGAGAACGCTGCAGATGGCNCTGACAGGGATTCGCGAGCTTTCTATTATTGCGACGCCGCCCGTCGACCGTTTGTCGGTGCGAACCTATGTGACAGAATTTGACCCACTTACGATCCGTGAAGCCCTCTTGCGAGAGCGGTATCGGGGCGGGCAGGCGTTTATCGTGGCGCCGCGGGTGAAAGACCTTCCGGAACTCGAGAAATTCCTGAAGGAGAATGTTCCGGAAGTGAGCTTCGTCGCCGCGCACGGCCAGATGGCNGCTGGCGANCTCGACGATATCATGACGGACTTCTATGACGGCAAATACGATGTCCTGTTGTCCACGACCATCGTTGAATCGGGTCTCGATATTCCACGCGCGAACACCCTCATTCTTCACCGCGCCGATATGTTTGGCCTTGCGCAGATGTATCAGTTGCGGGGCAGGGTGGGGCGCTCGAAACTACGCGCCTATGCCTATTTTACCACGCCGTCTGAACGCACATTGTCGGACGCAGCAGAGAAGCGTCTTCGGGTTCTTCAGTCGCTCGACAGTCTGGGCGCAGGCTTCATGCTCGCAAGTCACGATCTGGACATGCGGGGAGGGGGTAACCTTCTCGGCGACCAGCAGTCTGGCCATATCCGGGAAGTTGGCGTCGAACTCTATCAAAATATGTTGGAAGATGCCGTGAAGGCGCTGCAACAGGGCGGAGAAGACTTTGAAGACGACTGGTCTCCGCAAATCAATCTCGGTCTCGCTGCATTGATTCCGGACACTTATGTTGAAGACCTCGGCACACGAATGAACCTTTATCGTCGTCTGGCTGATATCGATACACANGAAGATCGCGAAGCTTTCACCGCCGAGATGATCGACCGATTCGGCCCGATCCCGGATGAAACGAAACAGCTCCTCGATATTGCGTCGATTAAGGCGGCTTGCAAATCGCTCGGAATTGCCAAGCTCGATGCTGGTCCCAAAGGTGCGGTCTTCGCATTCCGGGAAAAATCGCCTCTTGAGCCCGCAAAGCTGGTGCAGCTTGTCCAGAGACAGCCGAACAAACTCAAGCTTCGGCCTGATTTCAAGCTCGTCTACAGCGGAACCTGGAATTCGGTCGCCCAGAAGACCCGCGGCGTCAATCAGCTATTGGAGCAGCTTCAGGCGACGCTGGCCTGAATGCGATTCCTCTTGGCCGGCTGTTCCCGCATGACGACAGACCAGTACTGATCGGCGTTGAGGTGGGGCTCCAACTCAGCAACCGTAAAGCGGAAGCTGAAGCTTTCACCGCGTGCCAGCGTCGTGCTTTCGACGANCCGGCGCGCGCGCTCCAGAGCGTCTCGCGCATCATCAGCGCGTGTAGAGGGCAGGGAGACCANGAATTCTGACCAGTTTAGTCGTGCGAGACAGTCCTGCTTACGAAGCACACTATTCATCAGGTTGGCGAAGACCGGCAGATTTCCTGCGTTGAGAGGCTCACGATTTTCCAGTTCCATCGGTGCGAGCTTTGCGACGCAATGTGGCCGATCATGCTCAAGAGCAAACCGAACCTGTGCCTTGACGTGAGTTTCAGCGAAAACATCGCTGAAGCAATCCGAAAAACGGTCACGAACAGGAGACTGGCATCGCTTTGGCGGCACTGGATTCGGCACGCGTGTTTTATCGATCAACAGACGGATCGCCTTGCTGGCTTTGCTGAAGTCTGCGCCGATCCGTACCAGACCGTTGATATTTTCAAGATTGTCCGGAAGGCGGTCTTCTATTCCCGTGACCGCGACCACTGGCATGTTTTTCAAATCCGGACGCCCGTGAATGTGGTCGAGGAGCTCGAACGGATAAGATCGCTCGGTGACTGCTACGACAAATGCGGACGGAATAAAGCTTCGGAAGCTTTCGAATGCTGTACGTTCAGAGAGCGCCGCAGAAACCCGATAGCCGAGTTCGGTCATCAGCGCTTTCATTTTCAGATAGAATGAACCTGGCTCCCCGAAGTAGAGGAGCGTCTTTTCGTTCGCGTCAGTTTCCGTATCCGAGAGGGGATCAGCTTTTAAAGCAGCCAGTGTCTGCATGCGCAGGGCTGCTTCGTTGGCTACATCTTTCTGACGCATATGGAGTTTCAGTTGCTGAACAAATGCGGGCACCGACGGCGTCAATGTTAACAGGTCAGGCTGTTCGATCGTCTCATGCGGCTTGATCAGTAAAGCGCTGAGAACTTTTTCAGGCTGACGAATCGTTTCGATCAGATCTGGCGTGCCTTCAGGTAGCTGCCCTTTCAGGCTGGAGCCATCAATCAACAGGCCGTCTATTTTGTCGGCTTCAAAAGTCATGGGCGCCACGCTGACGCCGCTGCGGCCTAACTCCTGGATGAGAAGTGAGCGATAGTCCTGATGTGCGACGAGACCGACAACTGGCGGCATGGCTTTCCTTCCCGAAGTGTGTTCAGCCAATCTGAGGTGTGAACCGGATCGGTTAACTTCACGTTATGCCTGTCCGATCACGTCCAGATATTGAGACGACAGATCCAGAGGAAAAAATGTCAGCACTTCCGGGCACAACAGGGCGACGCCGCATCTATCTGATGAGACATGGCCATGTTGATTATTTCGCAAAAGAGGTTGTTGATACGGGCGATCCGCGCCTTGCGCGATTAACTGAGCAAGGGGAAGAAGAGGCTAGCGCTGCAGGAGACGCGTTAAGCGACGTCAGCTTCGATCTGGCTATATGCTCCGGCTTGCTGCGTTCCGAACAAACAGCCCAGATCGTGCTTTCATATCAGCGGGACAGGGCTCCGGAACTTGAATCTGATCCGAGATTCGAAGAGCTGAATTCCGGCACTTTCATTCACTTTGAAAGTCGCGAACAGCTAGCGGCGACCATGAGTTTCCAGTTTGAAAATGCGAATGCTCCTGGCGCCACCTTCCTGGAGGGTGGGGAACGCTTCACGGATGGTCTGGATCGGGCGGTCCAGGCCATAAAGACGCTGATTGCGAGGCCTGGCTGGTCTCAGGCACTGATTGTCGGCCATGAGGGTATCAATCGGGTGATTCTAAGCTGGATTTGCAATGCAGAGCTCAATGCAACCCTGGCTTTTGAACAGGACACGGGATGCATCAATATCCTGGATCTCGATCTGGTGCCGTCAGAAAAGAACGATGCCGTTGAGATTGAACGCAAGCTCATCAAGTCAGTGAATTTGACGCCGCTGAACTACCAGAAGCACGGTATGAATCTGCGAAGTTTCGAAGCCATCTTCCGCCAACATGACCCGATCGGTGATGATTGAAGGCACACGTCGTTCAATGAACAGAAGGCCACAGCCTTATTCCAGTTCTGTTCAGGTTCAGATTGTTACATTGTTTCATGAGGTGACCGAGGTCTTACGGCCGCGTTCCTCAGTGTCCTTCTTGCAAACTTGCCGGTACGCTCAGCGTGCCGGCTTTTCTTTTTCAACAAGTGTTGAATTTTTAAAATCATGCTGTACTCCAGTAGGGGAACAATCCACACTCCATCGAGTTAGCTCGTCGCGAGGTTTGCATGAAAAAAATCTATCCAGATGGGGCTGCGGCCCTCGAAGGTCTTTTATTCGATGGCATGACCATCATGTCCGGCGGCTTTGGTCTTTGCGGAATTCCAGAAATACTCATTGCCGCGATCCGCGATAGCGGAGTGAAAGACCTGACAATCATATCGAATAATGCCGGCGTGGACGGTTTCGGTCTCGGTCTTTTACTTGAAAACCATCAGGTTAAAAAAATGATCTCGTCCTATGTGGGCGAGAACAAAGAATTCGAGCGTCAGTACCTTTCAGGTGAACTCGACCTTGAGTTCAATCCCCAAGGCACACTTGCCGAGCGCTGCCGTGCCGGCGGTGCTGGTATTCCAGGCTTCTACACCAAGACAGGTGTGGGCACGGTCATCGCTGAAGACAAGGAACACAAAGAGTTCAACGGTGAGACCTATATTCTCGAGACCGGTCTGATTGCAGACTTGTCGATCGTGAAAGCGTGGAAAGGCGATGCACAGGGCAATCTCATCTACAACAAGACCGCTCTTAACTTTAATCATGACATGGCAACAGCTGGAAAAGTGACGATTGCCGAAGTCGAGGAAATCGTTCCAGTCGGCTCGCTCGATCCGAATTTCATCCATACGCCGGGCATCTTTGTTCAGCGCATTCTCGAAGGGAAACACGAGAAGCGTATTGAGAAAGTCACCACCCGTTCGAAAGAGGAGGGCTGAGCTATGCCGTGGACGCGCGATCAAATGGCGGCCCGTGCCGCTCAGGAGCTGGAAGACGGTTTCTACGTCAATCTCGGGATTGGAATCCCAACGCTGGTATCGAATCACATTCCTGATGGCGTTGATGTGACACTTCAGTCTGAAAACGGAATGCTGGGTATGGGCCCGTTCCCATTTGAGGGTGAAGAAGACCCGGACCTTATCAATGCCGGAAAGCAGACGATTACCACCTTAGACCGGTCGAGCTTTTTCTCATCGTCGACCAGTTTCTCCATGATCCGAGGTGGCCATATCAATCTTGCTATTCTGGGAGCTATGGAGGTCGCTGAGAACGGCGATCTCGCCAACTGGATGATTCCAGGCAAGCTTGTGAAGGGTATGGGCGGTGCAATGGATCTCGTTGCCGGCGTCAAACGCATTGTTGTGGTGATGGACCACACCAACAAGGCTGGTGAATCAAAATTGCTCAAGTCCTGCACGCTGCCTTTGACAGGTGCTGCCGTTGTCGAGCGAATCATCACAAACTTGGGCGTGTTCGATGTGGTTCAAGGCGGGCTCAAGATCGTTGAGTGTGCCACCGACGTTACTGAAGAAGAAATCCGCAAATCCACAGAGGCCAGCCTGGTATAGGCTGGTCTTGGCCATCGCCCGGCCCGAGTCTTTTCTTGAATTCCAGCCCATGACGTCTATGCTCGTGATCTAAAATCATAAAGTCATAGGTAGGTGGAGAGTGTTCCTCGGAATCGACATCGGCACTTCAGCCGTCAAAGTTGTCGCAGTCCGTCATGACACCGGTGTCATGGCCCGATCAGATGTCCCGCTTTCTGTGGCCCGGCCTCAGCCATTGTGGTCGGAACAATCGCCCGACGACTGGTGGGTCGCAACGTGTGAGGCCGTGTCAGCGATTCCGAAGAAAATCCGAGATCAGATTGAAGGTGTCGGACTCTCTGGTCAGATGCACGGCGCAGTCCTGCTTGATGAGTATGACGATCCATTACGTCCGGCAATACTGTGGAACGACGGAAGAAGTCATCAGGAATGCCTTGAGTTTGAAAGACGTGAACCGCAGTCCAGAGTGCTATCGGGTAATCTTGCTATGCCCGGTTTCACTGCTCCAAAGCTCCTCTGGCTGAAAACGCACGAGCCTGATCTGTTCGAGAAGACCAGAAAGGTGCTGCTACCGAAAGACTTCATCCGCCTGAAGCTCACCGGAGAACACGTGGCCGAAATGTCTGATGCTTCAGGCACACTCTGGCTGAATACGAGAGAGCGAAAATGGTCTGATGAGCTGCTCTCCGCGAGTGGGCTCGATCGCTCGCACATGCCGAGACTGGTTGAAGGGTCGGAGATTGCAGCGCAGATATCAAAATCTGTTGCCTCAGAGCTTGGCATTCCAATCGTGCCCGTCGTCGGTGGTGGCGGAGATAATGCCGCTGGCGCCGTGGGCGTAGGCGTTAATTCACCGGGACAAGCATTTCTTTCGCTTGGCACATCCGGCGTCATCTTCCTGGCGGGAGATAGTTGCTTGCCGTCTCCAGAGACAGGCCTACACGCATTCTGTCATGCGCTACCTGGAAAATGGCACCAGATGTCCGTCATGCTCTCGGCTGCCTCCTGCCTCGACTGGGCTGCAGGTCTCACGCGCGCAAATTCTGTCGCTGACTTCGTTCAATCGGCCGAACAGAGGGGTCGGCTGGATGGCGAAGAGATATTCCTTCCATACCTGTCAGGCGAACGAACGCCCCATAATGATCCAAAAGCGCGCGGCGTGTTTTTTGGAATGGGTCATGACACAGATGCAGCTGCTCTCTCTCAATCGGTACTTGAGGGTGTGGCATTTGGATTTGCAGATGGATTTCAGACGCTTGTTGATGCAGGCGGGCATTTTGACAGCATCTCCGTGATCGGCGGTGGTTCACGTTCTGCATATTGGGGTCGTATTCTATCAGCGGCATTGAATAAGCCACTCAGTTTCCGGGAAGACTCTGACCTGGGGCCGGCGTTCGGGGCGGCCAGGTTGGCAATGATTGGGGCCGGAGGGCTGTCAGAGACGGAAGTCTGTATCGCTCCGCCAGAAATCAGCTGCGTAGAGCCAGACTCACACGACGTCGAACAACTTGCCCAAAAGCGCAGGCATTTTCAGAACATTTATCAATCTCTCAAACAGCAGTTTCAGGAAGCGAGCGTCTGACATGACAAGTTCAAGCGAATTCTTCGCGCATATTCCAAAGATCAAATTCGAAAGCGAGGTGACTACCAATAACCTGGCCTATCGCTATTACGATCCAGAACGCCTCGTGCTCGGAAAGAAGATGGTCGACCATCTGCGTCCTTTGCTATTGGCACACTTTCTGCTGGGACGGTTTCGACGTCTTTGGAGAAGGCAGTTTTCAGCGGCCCTGGCACAAGTTGAGCGGTCAGCAGCAGGCTGATGCCAAGCTCGAAATCGCCTTTGAGTTCTTCTCCAAGCTCGGTGTACCTTATTTTTCTTTTCACGATGTTGATGTCATAGCGCCGGCCACCGACATGAAAGAGCATGTTCGCAATCTGGCGGTCATG
>PABS01000038.1 GCA_002699325.1 Ponticaulis sp.
TGGACCTCTCCGATGGGCAGGCAAAACTGGATGGATCTGAGACACCGCTCACAGCGGTTCTGGATGGTCACGAATTCAGCGCAACCGGCCATATTGAGCCGGGTGAGGCTGGCGAGAAGGTCAAGCAAGCAACTTTTGGCTCTTACTTCGCTGAGGTGGCCGTCAATCAGTACACTGGAGAAACCCGTGTTCGCCGCATGCATGGCACATTTGGAGCGGGCCGTATCCTCAATCGGAAAACCGCAACGTCTCAGTGCCTTGGGGCGATGATCTGGGGTATTGGTATTGCGCTTACCGAAGAGCTCGTTTTCGACCTGCGCGATGGTCATATCGTCAATAACGACCTCGCCGAATATCATCTCGCTGTGAACCTGGATGCCCCTCAGATAGATGTGGTGCTGCTGGATGAGCGCGATGATTGGGCCAGCCCGCTTCAGGCCAAGGGCATTGGCGAACTCGGAATTTGTGGCGCTGCAGCGGCAGTCATCAACGCAATCTATAACGCCACAGGCGTGCGCGTTCGGGATTTGCCGGCAACGCTGGACAAGGTGATTGCAGAACTCGAGATCTAATCGGAATTTGCAGCATGCACGCCACGTGCTACGGCGCGTGCGAGGCATGATGCGCCGAGCTCACCGAGGCGGGCCAGAGTGAAAGGCTTTGGCTCGCTTAAGAGCTTCTGGCCCGTGCTCAGCGCATAGACCACATCCCCGTCGAATGGTGCAAAAACCGGGCGGATCGCGCGAGCCAGCCCGGCGACTGACATATCCGCAAACCGTTGCGCCTCTGAGGGCGTCAGCACGGCGTCCGTGGCGACAATGGCGATGGTTGTGTTTTGCCGCGGCGCAGGATTGGCTTTGGCCTCACCCCAGTCTTCGGGATCAAACCCGGCATGTGCCGGAACGGGGATGCCTCCAAATTCATCGTCGATTTCATATGGCGCCGCCCAATAGGCCTCGCTTCCGGGCACGGTGACAGACCCGAAGGAATTCACAGCAACCATCGCGCCGACCGTGTATCCGTCGTCAGTGACGATACTGGCCGAGCCAAGCCCGCCCTGACGACTGCCCGCCATGGCGCCATAGCCTGCGCCTGTTCGTCCGAGTTCGAAATAGCCGCCCAGATTGGCAAAAGCTTCGCGCCCCAGCGTTTGATAGGGTGGCTCCCGGCCCCAGTCCTTATTCCCGCCATTTGCGAGGTCATAGAGAATCGCAGCGGGGACAACAGGGCTTTTCGGGACGCCCGGCGCTTCACGCAAGGCAAACCCACGACCAGAAGCGCCAAGTTCTGAAACAACGCTATCAGCTGCCGCGAGCCCGTAGACAGACCCGCCCGCCAGGACAAGCGCATCAATTTCATCGACGAGTGTGCCAGCTTTCAGTGCATCCGTTTCCCGTGTGCCCGGGCCGCCGCCTGCTACATGGACAGCGCATACGGCCCGATCATCCGGCACCAGCACGCTCACACCGGTTGAAACGCCTACATCTTCAGCATGACCGACTGAGAGTCCGGCGACATCGGTAATGAGGTTATGTTGTCCTCGAATTGCCATCGGTGACCTTTCTCATCCACGGCCAAGGTGTATGGTGCACGAAAGTATTCGCCAAGGACCAATTCTTATGATCCGAACCTTTGTTTCCGCCGGTTTTCTTCTTTCATTAGCCGCATGTTCTTCCGAAACACCAACCGAGGAGGTGGCTGAAACCCCCGTTCCAGAGGCCAGCGCATCGGCTGATGCAGCAGGGTGGGCTCATGGAGGCATGGTCACAGCGGGTGACCCGCGTGCAGTTGAGGCGGGCCTGAAAGTGCTTCGGGCTGGTGGCCACGCTGTCGATGCCGCGATTGCGGTCCATAGCGTTCTTGGTCTCGTAGAGCCGCAGAGCTCGGGGCTTGGCGGCGGCGCCTTTATGGTTGTGTTTGATCGTGAAAGCGGTGAGCTCGTCGTTATTGATGGCCGCGAGAAAGCCCCGAAAGCGGCCACACAGGACTGGTTCATCAACGATAACGGCGAAGTCATGGGCTTCATCGAAGCCTGGCAGAGCGGGTATGCCGTTGGTGTGCCGGGGCAGGTTGCGCTTTATGAAAAAGCCCACGAGATGTTCGGCAAGGTCGACTGGCCAGTCCTCTTCACCGATGCGATCGGGCTCGCAGCCGATGGGTTTGAGGTCAGCCCACGCTTGAACGAATCGCTCTCAAGCGAGCGCCTGCGCCAGTTTATCCAGCTCGATGATAATCCGGATACCGCGCCGTATTTCTATCCGAATGGAGAGCCGCTCCCGGCGGGCTATCTGCGTGACAATCCAGATTATGCCGCAACACTGCAGGCTATCTCTGAGAATGGCGCTGAAGCCTTTTATTCGGGGCCAATTGCCGAAAGCATTGTTGCAGCTGTCAATGCCGGCGAGAATGGCGCGCCAATGACGCTTGAGGATCTGGCAGATTATGAAGTCGTGGTCCGCGACGCCGTTTGCGGCATTGAGCTTGGCTATCGTATCTGTTCTGCGCCGCCGCCATCTTCTGGCGGGTCCACGCTCAACGCCATTATGGGCCTTTATGAGCGCATGGTCGAAGGACTTGAACCAGACGACAGGGATGGGCGCCTTCTGGCGTTCGTCGATGCTCAGCGCCTCGGCTATGCCGACCGCGACCATTATGTCGCTGATGCTGATTTCGTCACCGTGCCNACCCAGGACCTTTTCGATCCACGCTATCTTGATGCACGCGTCGAAGATCGCTTTGCAGGTGATGCGAAATCNTATGCNGGTGACCCNGGGGCAGTCCTNCGCGGCGAACCGATGATCGACATGTGGGGTCACGACCAGACAGAGCATGCGCCGGGNACAACCCATATTTCTATCGTTGATGTTTACGGCAATGCTGTCTCCATGACAGCCACAGTCGAAGCGGCCTTCGGCTCATCGCGCTGGGCNTCAGGTTTCCTCCTNAANAACGAGCTGACCGACTTCTCNCGNGANCCAATGACNAACGGCAAGCTCGTNGCCAATGCTCCGGCGTCTGAGAAACGGCCGCGGTCNTCCATGTCTCCGGCCATTGTGTTTGACGGGGAGGGCGATCTCTTCATGNTCACCGGTTCGCCAGGCGGAAANTCCATCATTGCCTATGTCACCAAAACACTTGTTGGCGTNCTNGANTGGGGGCTGAGCGCNGAAGAGGCGGTNGGNTATCCNAACATCATCGCGCGCGGTGACACNGTNGGTGTTGAAACNTCTCGCGAAAACGGTGCCGANGTGGCGGAACTNCTGACGTCGAACAACTATGATGTCAGCGANCGCTCAGGTGAAAACTCAGGTCTCAACATCATCNTNGTCCGTGATCAGGGACTTGAGGGCGCTGCAGACCCTCGCCGCGAAGGTGTGGCGCTGCCTGTTATGTCTTCAGAGGTCGTTGAAGACTGATCAGCGGCGCGGCAGCACCAAAGCAAATTCAGTGCCTTCAGGCCCGGTTCGGACGAGCTCCAGCCGGGCCTTCATACCAACAGCCAGCTCCCGCGCGATGGCCAGGCCCAGACCAGAGCCGCCATTCTTCAGGGATGGTGAGAATGGCTGGAACAGCTTGGTACGGATCTTCTCCGGAATGCCGGGACCATTATCTTCCACGCGGACTGTAACGGCCTCGCTCGTTTCTTCGGCGGAAATGATGATCGCGCTGCCAGCTGCGGCGCTGCCATCTGTTTCCATTGCCTGAACGCCGTTACGGATGAGATTGACCAGAATCCGGTGCAGATGATCGGGGTCACAGATCGCAATGAGATTTTCTGGAACGCGATTTGTGCAAGTTACCAGATCCGGGTTCAGAATCACGCCTTCGGAAATAGCTTCTTCGACAATATCATGGACTTCGTTTGGCCCGATGACCGGCTCTGGAGGTTCGGATCTACCGAATTTCAGGGTATCTTCAGCCAGTTTGATGGCGCGTTCGATGGCACGCTCCAGCCGCGGTGCGGCGCGCTGAACCCGCGGATCTTCGCTCATGGCGAGGCCTTCAGAGACGATCTGCGCCGCTGAAAGCGAATTGCGAAGATCATGATTGATCTTGGCGATGGCTTCGCCCAGCTGAGCGAGGCGCTCACGCTCGCGGAAGGCTGCTTTCACCGTCGATTCCATGTCTGAGAGCGTATTCTCTGCGCGTCCGATTTCGTCAGAGCGTGTGGTTGGCAGAATACGGGGCTGCATGTCGCGCGGATCGTCCCGGAAGCCCTCAATGGATCGGGTAATGCGCCGGATCGGGCGAACGACGAGAAAGACGAGCGCGATATAGATGAGGATGCCGACAAAGGCGGAAACGAAGAGGGAGAGCCAGGCGAGCCGGGCCGAATAGGTCAGGAGCCCGTCTCGCAGGGGTTTGATGTCGAGAACGACTTCAATGAAATCTCCTTCGAAGCGCGGCGTCTGTACGACCCGCAGGAAATCCGTCTTGGTGTCAAACAGCGTTGCTGGCCCGCGGATCAGGCGCTCGAACATATTCTCTTCGCGCAGGTCGACGAGGCGAACATCGCCGTCAATCTGCATGGAGGGGGACAGAATGATCTCCCGGCCGCGCTGGCTTCCGGCGGCCACGGCGATGATCCGATCATTTTCCAGCAGTTGAAGCGAGAGCGAGTCGGACACCCGGCGCTGCGGCGCAGCTTCCAGCGCGATCACGGCGGTCTGGGCCATATCCACGCGCCGGTCCAGAAAGGCGCGCCGGTAGTTCGCCGCGGACGGAATGAAGATCATCGCCTCGGCAATGAGGATGAAGAGAATGGTCATCAGGAACAGCCGACTCGATAGCCCGGGCACCCAGCCTTTCCGGGCTGACGTCTTACCGTGATGATAATTCTGGAGCCAGCTCAGGAAGACCATAATGCCGCGAAACTAATACAGCGCCGGAAATGCACAAGCCGTTATGGGATTAGCTGCAGAATTCCCACAAGTTTTCTGACCATCGGGCTGAAGAGCTTCGGGCTGTAATAGCTGCTGGCGGCACGCTTGACGACTTCGGCGCGAGTTGGGTAGGGCGAGATGTGTTTTGTCAGATCGCGCAGTGACAGCTTATTCGCCATCGCGACCGAGACAATCTGCATAATGTCGCCGGCGCCTTCGCCCATCATACTTGCGCCGAGAATCTTTCCGGATTTTGTGAACAGGCGCAGCGAGCCGGTGGTGCGGGCTTCGGCAATGGCCCTGTCATTCTCATCAAAGCCGAAACTGACCACCTCGATATCATCGCCATGGCGGTCGCGGGCTTCGGCTTCTGACAGGCCCACCTGGCCGATTTCTGGATCAACATAGGTGACGGCGGGCAATTGCTCAGTCACGGCCTTGGTTGGAAGCTTCATCAGTGCAGCTTGCACAAAAATGCTCGCATGCCAGCCGGCCAGATGAGTGAACTGGCCGCGACCGGCGATATCGCCAACGGCCCAGACGCGCGAGTTTGAGACAGAGCGCAGATTGTCCCTGGTTTTGATGCCCTTTTTGTCGAATTCGACACCACCCTTCTCAAGGTCCAGCGCCTCCATTACCGGCTGGCGACCGACGGCAACAAGAAGATCGGTTCCGCTGATCTGCGTTTCACCGTTCTCGGTTTCCAGCGTCAGTGTGAGTGCCTTTTCGACGCCGCCAACTGCCGTGACCTTATGCCCATCCAGAATGGTGATGCCTTCATCGCGAAGGCATTGGATCACTTCTGCTGCGTGCTTGGGGGCGCTACGGCCAAGTGGCGCGTTCTGCTCAATGACGGTGACTTTGGAGCCAAGACGATGAAAGGCCTGCGCCATTTCCATACCGATTGGTCCACCACCCAGGATCAGCAGATGCTCAGGGAGTTCTGGAATGTCGAAAATGTTCTCATTGGTCCAGTAAGGCCGGTCTTTCAGGCCATCGACAGGCGGCACGACCGCCTTGGAGCCTGTCGCAATCACGATCCGTCGGGCTTCCACCTCGACGGACTCTGACGCGATGGTCTTCTCATTGATGAAGCGCGCTGTTTCGCGGACCACATTGACGCCCATGCCTTCAAAGCGTTCCTGGCTATCAACCGGTGCAATCTCGGCAATCACGGACTGGATGTGAGCTTTCACGCCCTCCCAGTTCACACGCGGCGTGCCAACTTCAATGGAGAGGTCAGAGGCTGTGCGAATGGTCTGCATGGCATGAGCCACGTTCAACAGCGCCTTGGATGGGACACATCCATAATTCAGGCAGTCGCCGCCCATTTCGCCGCGTTCGAACAGCACGACATCGAGGCCGAGCTGTGCTGCGCCAGAGGCCACCGAGAGCCCGCCTGAACCTGCGCCAATGACGACAACGTCCGCAGAGATTTTCTTGCGCCCGGAGGCAGTTGAGGCTGTCATGGTTTAGCTTTCTGTAGATGCCGAAGTGTCGTCTGAGGTCTCGCGGAGTACGGGCTTCTTACGGAACCGTTTGATGACGACTGGGATGAGGCTCACAACGGCCAGCGCGAGAAGCGGCGGCACCACCTGGCTTGTCACATGTGACAAGCCTTCATCGCCGCCAGATGCCAGAATGCCGTCCAGTCCCTTGCCAATCCAGCTATAGGCCAGGACACCTGGAATAATGCCGACAGCCGTCGTCAGAATGAATGCCCCCGCTTTGGCTCCAAGCAGAGCGGGAGCGATATTCGCCACAGGGAAGGGCACAGCCGGCATAAGCCTTAGAAAGAACATGTAGCTGAGCGAGTCTTCGCGAAAGCCCGCCTCCAGTTTCTTCAGGAAGGGGNCAGCGCGCTGGCGCAAGGGCTCACCTATGGATGTGCGCGCGACAAAGAACAGGGCGGTTGCGCCAAGTGTGGCGCCTGTCACTGTGGCGAGCGTGCCTCCGATCAGGCCGAACACGAATCCACCTGCAATAGTGATCCAGCCCGCACCCGGAATCAGAAAGGCCGTCGCCANAGCGTAGANNAGGATATAGCCNAGAAAAGCNAGAACNGCGTGATCGGNGACGAATGCTTTCAGGCTGTCTCTTTGAGCTTCAAGTGTTTCCAGCGACAGATATTTGTGAAGCCCGGCGGCATAAGCNGCNNCAAGNCCAGCCANNATCACGGCGACCGGGATCAGCCGCACCGCCCAGTTGGTTTTCTTTTTCTCTTCGGNNTCGGCTGGAGACGTTTCATCACTCATTGGTTTTTCGCCTCCAGGTCATTCAGTGACCAGTCATAAACATAGTTTGCAATAACGGTATTCTGCGAGAGCTGTTCGGCAAGCTCAGGGTCAGCATATTGTTTGATATGTTGAACGACGCCAGAGGCCGTCCCGCCAAAATCTTCTTCATACCAATCATAGATTTTCGAGACGCGCAGCTTGCCAGATGGCAAGACAGTCACACCGCGCGGATGGTTGATATAATGACGCGCCGCCTGATTGAGGTCAGCATCCAGAGTTTCCGCCGTCCACGCNGTGGCTTNCAGATCGGGGCAGCCAAGTGAGGCGCAATTGACCGCATAGTGAACNCGCGGATCGCTAAACCTCACCCGCAGGATGTCATGCTCGATATTGTCGAGCGTCAGCGTTTTCCCCTCAACTGTGACGAGATCCCGCTTCCACGGACCCGCAGAAAAAAGGCCTGACCGGATGTCNCGAATNCTGTCGACGGGATAGTTNTGAACGACAACCTGAACCGTNAGCGCATTGTAGAGGTTGGCCCAGGCCGCGAAGGCTGCATCATCTGGAAAGCTGGAAATTGGCAAGGCGGAGAGCGCGTCGATATANTTGGAGAGCCGCGCGAGGTCGGCTTCGGACGCTTTCANTGCGGCATAATCGAACAGAGCGATGCCGCCAGGTCCAACGGCCCGATAGTCTGATATNAGCTCACTCCAGCNGTGATGAAGTGCATTGGCTTCGTCAACTCGTGAGATGTGATCTGATGAGGTCTGCGCAGCGGCTTGCAGAGAAAGTCCGCAAAGAGGCGCTGTGCCAATTACCAGACAGGACGCTATCATTCTCATGTAACTATGCTTTCCGAAACGCATGGTTGGCGCCTTTCCTGGTTCCGAACCTATTTGGGAGGCCGGGGCGTGAAACACGCATCACGAACACGAAGCCGTTTTCAAGCTCCTGTGATTAGGTGTTTACCGCAGCAGGGCTGGCCTCAAAAATCTGTCGGATCGGCAATTGCAATAGTCTGTCTTCCTGACTCTGATGCACCGCGATATTATAGACCGGCACGGAGTCCTCGTTGTGCCAGTTCTCTCGCGTCAGCGGGTCGAAAAAGATATCGTACACGCGGTAGCCCAGCTCTGACATGAAGGTGAAGAACTCATCTGCGGTGAAGTCAGCCAGATCAGCGGCATGTTGTCGTGAATTCTCAAACACCATGAGTGGCCTGAAGCCGCGGATCAGCTTGCGGCCGCCCAGCATGGCCGGAAATTCATTCATCTCCAGATCAAGTTTCATGAAACGACAGCTATCGATATGCGCTGTCAGCAAGTCGAGCGTGAACATGGGCGTCAGAAAACGCCGCAGATTCTGTTCTTCAGATTCCGGTGGCACATGGGCTGAGAAAAGAGAGGACCAGCCATCCATATCGCTGCGGTGAAAAAACTGAGCTATGCCGGATGTGCTGGACAGAGCACCGCACACCATCCTGACATTTCGGCGATTATTGGCTTCCAGCTTGTATTCTATTTCGGCGACCAGACGGGGAATCGCTTCAATGGCGACAACCAATCCGTCAGGGCCAACGGCGTCTGACAGCTGAAATGTGTGGTGTCCATGATTTGCGCCAGCATCAATCACAGTCATGCCCGGCGCNATCCAGCGCTTGTAGATATCGGTCATGACATCTTCAAAAAGCTGGCCATTCGTATTGTGAAGCGCAATGAATTTGCGTTTCTCTTCGTCAGTAAATGCGCTCATACAGGGGTATTCCTTCGGGCCGGTCGGTAGATGGCGGGAGAAAAAGACATTGAAAGCTTATCAAGTTTTGGTGGCTCATGTAGTCCTGAAGCAGAAAATCACTGGCGTCGGCCAGTGGCGATACCGAAGCTTGAAATTCTGATGCGGTTTTCGGTTGACGAGCCTTCGGAAAACCCGTATCAGCGCACGCTTTCCAAGGATTTCAAAGGGGCGTGAGCCGTGAAACGCACATTCCAGCCAAGCAGACTGAAGCGTGCCCGTACCCACGGGTTCCGCANCCGTATGTCAACCAAGAACGGACGCAAGGTTCTCGCGAGCCGTCGCGCCAAGGGTCGCAAGCGGCTGTCAGTCAACTAGGCAGACCGATCGACATCCGCCGTCTCAGAGTACGGCGCGAATTTCTGCGCGCTGCGAAAGGTCGCTTTTTGCGGCGCCATCTTGTTGTCGTGCAGGTTGTCGACAGACGTGACAGTTCCGATCATGTCGGAGAAGGCTTCACAACGACGCGCAAGATCGGCAATGCCGTAATCCGCAATCGCGCCAGGCGCNGNTTGCGNGAGNTNTCGCGCGCGCTTTTGCCGCGATACGCGCAGCCCGGGCATGACTATGTGTTCATTGCGCGCGCCGGAACTGCGACAGCTCCCTGGCAGCGTTTGCTTGACGATACAGAAACAGCGTTGATAAGGCTCCTCCCGGACAGTTCCACCGATCCGGGCGGAACCTGATCGGGCCGAATTTCCAGGGAACAGGGCATCAAAAATATGCAACAGGACTCCAATCTCCGCAATCTGATCATTGCGATGGTGGCGATCGCTGGTGTCATGCTGGTGTCGCAGCTTTTCATCTGGGGCCCTGAGCAGAAAGCGCGNGACGCAGCGATTGAAGCCGAGCAGGCGCGGATTGCAGCTGAGGCGGGTGAGACTGGCGGCATTGATCTGGCTGCAGACCCGGTGGATCCAGAAGCGCTTGACGCGACTGAGGAAGCCGAAGCGATTGCCCGAGCGCAACAAGATCTGCGTGTGCCCTTCGATGGTCCTGAAATGGATGGCAGCCTCCTTCTGAGAGGCGCCCGCGTTGATAACCTCAAGCTCAAAGAATATTATCAGACGCTCGAAGACAAAGAGACCCGGGATCCGGACGGCGAAGTGACCATCTTCCAGCCGCAGGCAACCGGCTCAGGTTATTATGCCAATGTCGGCTGGATGAGCGGCGAAGGCGACACGGTTACGGATGCCAATTCCATGTGGCAGCTCGCCGAAGGCGACACGCTGACCCCGGATACTCCGATTACGCTGACGTATTCTGCCAACGGCCTGACTATTCGCCGGGTGGTGTCCATTGACGAGCATTTCATGTTCACCTTTGACGACACCGTTACCAATACCTCTGGCGGCGAACTTGCTGTTCAGCCTTACGGTCTTTTGCGCCAGTTTGGCCTGCCGGAAGATCTGGCAAACTTCTACATCCTTCATGAGGGCCTTGTCGCTGCGACTGGCAATCAACTGAAGCTGATCAAGTACAAACAGCTCGCCAAGGGTGAGGAATTTAGCGCCTCCAGTACAGAAGGCGGCTATATCGGCCTGACATCGAAATACTGGCTGGGCGCAATCGTGCCAGAGCAGGATCAGCCCTTTAGCGTCAGCTATCGCACCATCAATCGGGCCAATGGTCAGGTGCTTCAGGCGCGTATGGAGGGCGCTGTCACCTTGCTCGCGCCGGGCGAGTCCACATCAACCTCCACGCGTGTTTTCGGCGGTGCGAAGGAAGCCAAGCTTCTCGAAGCTTATGAAGACGAACTCAATATTCCGCGCTTCCAGGATGCGATTGACTGGGGCAGCATGTTCTTCTGGCTGACAAAGCCNTTNTTCTTNGTNCTGNCNTGGATCAANAGNTTTGTNGGNAANTTNGGCATCTCNATTCTNATCCTGACNGTTCTNGTNAAAGCNGTCTTCTTCCCGATCCAGNNNCGCGCNTACCAGTCTATGGCCAANATGCGCGAACTGGCNGAGCCGATGAAGAAAATCCGCGAGGAAGTTGAAGACAAGCANGAGCAACANCGNCAGCTGGCTGAGCTTTATCGCGAGAAAAAGGTCAATCCGGTNTCNGGTTGTCTGCCGATCCTTCTNCAGATGCCNGTNTTNTANGGTCTCTACAAAACGCTCTTCGTGACGATTGAAATGCGTCATGAGCCGTTTTTCCTCTGGATCAAGGACCTTTCTGCGCCAGATCCAACGGCCATTGGCAACCTGTTTGGCCTGATGCCCTGGTCGGTGGAGGCGGCAACCAGCATTCCGCTTGTTGGTGCGCTTCTCGCCGTTGGTGTCCTGCCGATCATATATGGTCTCACCATGTGGGCGCTTCAGTCGCTGAACCCGCCGCCGACAGACGACACGCAGAAAATGATTTTCGGCCTCATGCCAATCGTCTTCACTTTCGTCTTTGCAGGCTTTGCAGCGGGTCTTGTCATCTACTGGTGCTGGTCGAACTTCCTGTCGATCATCCAGCAATACGTCATTATGCGCCGGAATGGTGTGAAGACACAGCTGGATAAGTTTATCGACGCCAAGTTCGGCAAGAAAGAAGGCGAAGCGAAAGGGTGAGCGACGCTGAATTCGACGATGAAACACTCGAAAAAGGCCGGCTCCTTTTTGCGGCNCCGGTCGAATTCGTTATGGGTGTCACCACTCTGTCTGCCCTGCCACCAGCCGACTTTCCGGAAGTCACGTTTGCTGGACGCTCCAATGTCGGCAAGTCCAGCCTCATCAATGGCCTGACGAACCGCAAGAATCTGGCCCGCTCATCGAATGAGCCCGGTCGCACGCGCGAACTCAACTATTTCCGCCTGAATGATCAGCTCTTTCTCGTTGACCTGCCAGGCTATGGGTATGCTCGCGCCTCAAAGACAGACATTGCCCGCTGGACCCGGCTGACCCTCAACTATCTGAAGGGGCGTCCGACGCTCAAACGCGTCTTCCTGCTGGTCGATTCTCGCCGCGGTGTCATGGACACTGACGAGGAGATCATGGACCTTCTGGATGCGGCTGCNGTGGTTTANCAGGTGGTNCTNACCAAGGTGGACAAGCTNAAGAAAGCCGAACGCGAAGGCCTCAGCGAAAAGATCGTCAAACGTCTCTCCAANCGCCCGGCATTCCATCCTGTCGTGCGTGAAACCTCCAGNGAAACCGGCTATGGNCTGGCTGAGCTGCGCGCTGAGATCGCCAATTTCTGCTAGGATCCCGCCATGTCGTCCATAGAAACAGATCCCGGTTTTCAGTCTGCGAAGACGCTGTCCGAAGCGCTTCCTTTCATTCAGCGTTACCACCGCAAAACTGTAGTCATCAAATATGGCGGCCACGCCATGGTCGACCCCGAGCTTTCCAGAAGCTTTGCGCGTGATGTCGTTTTGCTGAAACAGCTCGGCATGAACCCTGTCGTGGTTCATGGCGGCGGCCCGCAAATCGGCGGTATGCTGAAAAAACTGGGTATTGAGTCCGCCTTCGAGGATGGCCAGCGTGTGACAGACGATAAGACTCTGTCTGTTGTTGAGATGGTTCTGGCCGGTTCGATCAATACTGAAATTGTCCGGTCCATTAACCTGGCTGGGGGTAAGGGTGTCGGCCTGTCAGGCGCTGATGCCGGGCTCATCCGCGCGCGAAAGCTTTCGCGCACCGTTCGCGACCCGTCGTCGGAAATCGAACGGGTTATCGATCTTGGCTTTGTCGGTGAACCCGAAAACGTCAATCCGGATGTCATCACTGCACTCACCAATGCCAGCGAAGGCTTTATTCCGGTGATCGCGCCGCTGGGTGTGGGGCCGGATAGTCAGAGCTACAACATCAATGCCGATACGGCCGCAGGCGCTATTGCGCAGGCGCTGAACGCCAAGCGTCTGCTCCTGATGACGGATGTCGCAGGTGTGCTCGATCAGGCAGGTGAGCTGATCCGCAGCCTCAAAGCTGACAAGGTGCCTGAACTTGTTGCCAATGGTACAGCAAAAGGTGGTATGATTCCGAAACTCGAAACTGCAGCCGATGCTGTCAGGGGCGGGGTGGAAGCCACTGTCATTCTCGATGGGCGCAAGCCGAACGCACTTCTCGTGGAGCTGTTTACTGATCATGGCGCTGGAACGCTTATTTCAGACTAGACACGTCTTCGCGCTATTGGGTGCGCTTGGCACAGTGTTGCTGGCCTCAGCGCCAGCAGCAGCGCAATCTGGCGAGGGATGGTCGGTCTGCAACGAAACCAGCCGTATTGTTGAACTTGCGACGGGGCGTCCGCTCGCCAACACCCACGTGATTGAAGGCTGGACCCGCATCCGCCCAGGCGAGTGCCGCACTGTTGTCGAAGCGCCGCTGCGTTCGGGTGACATCTACTATCTTTATGGCCGGACATCGCGCGCCCATCGCGGCGGCATGCGATCCTGGGTGGGAGACTATCCCTTTTGTGTCGATTCTCAGGGCGCCTTCTCTCTGGAGAGCCTGCCAAACTGCACCGCCATGGGGCTCGAGACGCGCAAGTTTCAGCCAGTTCTGATCGAATCGAGCACCAGCTGGTCGACCACGCTCAAGGAAACTCAGAAATGGACGCGTGAACGGGCTCAGTCTGCCGGCATTCAGCGTTTGCTGGACGATGCGGGTGTCGAGTCCGGATCCATTGATGGGTATATTGGTCGCCGGACACGCGGCGCGATCCGAGATTTTCTGAGCGCGCAAAAGCTGTCATCCGAGACCACCGATGCTGAGCTGATTGACTATCTCGAGCAGGTCGCCATCGAGCGTTCACGTAATATCGGTCTCAGTATCTGCAATCGGACGGACGAGCGTCTCTGGGCGGCGATCGGGAGACGTCGCGGTGAGGGATGGGAAAGCCGCGGCTGGTGGCGTTTGGAGGCCGGGAGTTGTGAGCGCGTCATTGATCAGGCGCTGATTGCCGCAGAACATTATGTGTATGCTGAAATGGAAACTGACACCGGCACGCGCTATCTCAAGACGACAAAGGGTGACACTTTCTGTCATTCACCGTCCCAGTTCGCCATTCTCGGCAAAGACAAGTGCAAAGAAGCTTTCTACGATGAAGCCGTGTTCAAGCAGACAGCAATTCCTGAAGATGGACGGCTCGTGGTCGAGTTCTTTGAGCGCGATTTCCGACCAGAAGAAAAAAGCGACGGTTCATGAGCGCTGATCTCACCCACGTCGATCAATGGGTGTTCGACCTCGACAACACGCTCTACCCAGCCGAATGCAATCTGTTTGACCAGATAGACGTTCGGATGACGCGGTTTGTCTCGGATTTCCTCTCTTTGTCAGAAACTGACGCCCGGCGGATCCAGAAACAATATTATGCCGAGCATGGCACAACGCTGAATGGTCTCATGTCTGTGCACGACATGGATCCGGGTCGGTTTCTGGAATATGTGCACGACCTTGATCTGACGCCCATTCCCGTTCTTGAAAACCTGCACGCTGCCGTCTCCGAGCTGCCGGGGCGGAAATACGTGTTCACCAACGGCACCAAAGCCCATGCAGATCGCGTGGTGGGAAAGCTGGGCCTCACGGGCCTGTTTAATGGTTATTTCGGAATTGAAGATGCAGGCTATGAGCCGAAGCCGCGCCGCTCGGCCTTCGACAAGCTGCACGAAAAATTCGACATCGCGCCGAAAAAAGCGGTGATGTTCGAGGATCTGTCACGCAATCTCAAAACCGCACATGATCTCGGCTACACCACGGTTCTCGTCCATTCCGCCAAGGACTGGAGCCATGAACCCGAGGGCGCGCGTCCCGGTCAGCACCAAGAATCTGATGCTCATATCCATTTTTTGACCGATTGCCTGACGACATTTCTGTCTACAGCTCGTAAGTCAGGGCCCGAAACCAGATAAATAGCGTTCAGGAAGTACCTCTATGTCTTTTACCGATCTCGCCGCCACACTTGATGCCGCCTTCGAAGACCGTGCCTCGGTCACGCCGGAGACAAAGGGTGATGTCCGCGAAGCTGTAGAGCGCGCTATTGGTCTCCTGGATAGCGGTGAGGCCCGCGTGGCTGAGCCCGGTCCCGATGGCAATTGGATCGTCAATGAATGGCTGAAGAAGGCCGTACTGCTTGGCTTCCGCCTAAACCCGAATGAACTGCAGTCTGGCTCGGTCAATTCAGGCGCCTGGTGGGATAAAGTCCCCTCCAAATTTGAAGGCTGGCAAGCTGAGGACTTCACAAAGGCTGGCTTCCGCGCTGTGCCGCCATGTGCGGTTCGTCGCGGCTCTTACATTGCGCCGGGTACTGTTCTGATGCCGTCTTACGTGAATATCGGCGCCTATGTGGATTCCGGTACGATGGTCGACACATGGGCCACCGTTGGCTCATGTGCCCAGATTGGCAAGAATGTCCATATCTCCGGCGGCGCAGGTATTGGGGGCGTTCTGGAGCCGCTCCAGGCTGCTCCGGTCATCATTGAAGACAATTGCTTCATTGGCGCACGCTCTGAAGTCGCTGAGGGCGTTATCGTTCGCGAAGGTTCTGTTCTTTCCATGGGTGTCTTCCTCGGCCAGTCCACCAAGATCGTGAACCGCGCTACTGGCGAGATCTATTATGGTGAGGTGCCGGCCTATTCGGTTGTCGTACCTGGTACCCTGCCGGACCCGAAAGGTGGCCCGTCTCTGGCCTGTGCGGTCATCGTCAAAACGGTGGATGAGCGCACGCGGTCGAAAACTTCAATCAACGAGCTTCTGCGTGACTGATCTTGTCACCAGCCCGCTTCCGCTAGCGCAGGCGCTGATCCGCTGCCCGTCGGTGACGCCAGCGGATGAGGGCGCGCTCGGCGTCCTTCAGCATGCCCTGGAAGGGCTGGGCTTCCGTTGCAAACGCTATCCTTTCGAGGATGTGGATAATCTCTATGCCCGTCTCGGTTCTGAGGCGCCGAATTTCTGCTTTGCGGGTCATACAGACGTCGTTCCCGTGGGCGATGCTGCTGCCTGGAGCGTTGATCCGTTTGCGGCAGAAACCAAGGACGGCAAACTGATCGCGCGCGGTGCGGTCGATATGAAAAGTCAGATTGCGGCTTTCGTGACAGCAGTTGCGCGTTTGTTGGAAGAAAAAGATCAGCTCAGAGGCTCGATCTCCTTTCTCATCACGGGCGATGAAGAAGGCCCTGCCGTTAACGGCACCAAGAAGCTCCTCAAGGCGATTGAAGCCGATGGCGAGACGATCTCTCATTGTCTTGTCGGGGAGCCGACCTCTGAGACCAGCCTGGGAGACGTCATCAAAAATGGCCGGCGCGGGAGCCTGAATGGCAAGGTCGTCGTGACAGGCAAACAAGGCCATGTCGCCTATCCGGACAAGGCGAAGAATCCGGTTCCGATTCTGCTCTCCTTCCTGTCAAAACTCACAGATTGGCATCTGGATGATGGCGCACCGGGCTTTCAGCCTTCCAATCTGGAAGTCACGAGCCTCGATGTTGGCAATCATGCGCACAATGTCATTCCGGCACGTGCGGAGGCCAAATTCAATATCCGCTTCAACACCCATCATACGGGAGCTCAGCTGGAAAACGAGATCGCGAAGTTTGCGCTCGCGATTGATCCGGACTGCCAGCACATCGCGCTCGATCTGAAAACAACTGGCGAAGCCTTCTATACAGAGCCCGGCCCATTGACGGACATGCTTCAGGCATCCGTCAAAGAGGTGACGGGAACCAATGCTGCACTCACGACGGGCGGCGGCACGTCAGATGCCCGCTTCATCAAGGACTTCTGCCCGGTCGCGGAACTTGGCCTTAAAAATGACACCGCCCACAAGGTAGATGAATTCACGGAACTTGCCGAACTCGAAGATTTGGCAGATATTTATACAGGTGTATTGAGGCGCTATTTCGCTCAATCCTAGAAAAGCGCTTCAGTAATTCTCTTGGGAGTTGTCTGGCGCATGCGCTTTTCAGGTGAAATCGTGAAAACACTGAGTTTGTTTTCACTCTTCACAGTATTTGTAAGTGCGTCGTCCAGCGCCGCCGAAGAGCAGATTCCGATGACGGAATACTGCAATTCCGGATTCTGTGCCGAGTTTCCGGCCGACTGGGTAAAGGAGGCCTACTCCTTCAAGGATTTCCGCATCTACCAGTTCATGCAGCCCGAAGAGGGCGCATCTGGAGAGCGTGAAGCGCTTGGTGTCTATATTGGCGAAACCATCAAAATCCCAGAATTTGATCCGGAAACTGTCTTCACATGCAGCCGCGATGGACTGGCCGTGACCTTCGGCCGGTCTGCCGGCACCCAGATTTCTGGCCCTCTATCACATGTGCTCGTCGAAAAGCGCGGTGAGGATACGCCGCACATCATCCATGCGTTTTCTGCTGTGGTCGATTTGGCAGATGCGACATCTCTTTCGGATGAGCATATCGGCCTTCAGTTCGAGAATGTCCCGGTCAGTGAGCTCTGTTCGACCACGCCCTGAGAGGGGGATTAGTAGTCCACCCGCGTGAGGTGCAGGCCATCTGGCGGGGCAACGGGCCCGCAGGCTGAGCGGTCGGCAGCCACCAGGATGTCGCTGAGGCCCGTGCCTTTGTTGACCGGCACCAGCTCATCGCGAAGCGGATCGTTTGGCGCGTGAAGAGAAACCGCTAGATTGAATCGCGAGCGTCGTTCAGCCAACCGGTGAATCGCCGCCGGGAGGCCTACGGTCGAGATCGTGATTCGCCGTGGACTGATTCCGAGTCCCGACGGGTGACTCGCCCGTTCGAGCGCCTGAAGAAGCCGCTCAAGATTCGCCAGCGGCTCACCCATACCCATCAC